>CAMWRV010000011.1 GCA_947176745.1 uncultured Muribaculaceae bacterium | reverse complement strand
ATATTGATATACAATAAAATAAAATTTAAAAATTTTTATTGGCCTCTCCCGCTCCGGAGAGGTCGCGCGCTTTGGCGCGGAAGCCCGCAGCCGTGTGGCAGGAAAAAGAAACTGATGGGTGAAATAAATTTATCAATATGCGTCAGATATGAAAAAATTGATTATCTTTGTGGTCAAGTTGGCTTCGGTTCTTTGTGTAAGATTCATGTCGGATGTACTATTTTGTGCAATAAGATATAATCCGCATGAATATAGAAACCTAAAACCAGCTTGAATATGAACAAATTTTATTTACGTCTGTCGGCGCTCCTGCTGTCGGGTATTTCGGTCGCGTCGCAGTGTCTTGCGGTTCCGGCCCGCCGGCAGCCGGTCGAGATCCGTCAGCCAGACGGCACAGAGGTGACGCTCACACCTGTAGGCGATGAGAAGTTTCACTGTTTTCTGACCGAAGACGGTTATCCCGCTGACCGCGACGAGTCGGGTATATTCCGTCTGATCGGCAATGACGGCCGTCTTACGGCTGTCAGTGTGGCTGACATGGGCGTCGGGAATCCGGAATGCGCCGGGGTTAAAGCCGGGATCATTCCGGAGATGGCTTATGAAAGCCGGCGCAAGGCGACAATGTCGGTGTCTCCGTTTGCCGACGGTCCGGACCGGCGGCAACGGAAAGCCGCGTTTCAGGGAGTGTCGAAATGGGATAATTCCGACGGACACGACATCAGAAAGTTTCCCTCGGAGGGCAGACAGAAAGTACTTGTGATTCTTGTGGCCTTCTCTGACCTGAACTGGAGTTTCAGCGACACCCCTCATGAAGACATGGAGTCAATTCTCAACGAACCCGGTTTCTCGGGGTTCGGCTTTTCCGGGTCTGCACGCGATTATTTCATGGAGTCGAGCAACGGTCTTTTCATGCCCGAGTTCGATGTGTACGGTCCGGTCACGCTTCCTGAGAAATGCGCGTTCTACGGTGAGAACCGCGGCGGTATGACAACCGACGCCAACCCTGCCCGCATGGTGCTCGACGCATGCCGCATTCTTGACGACACCGTCGATTTCTCCCAGTATGATTGTGACGGCGACGGAACGATCGACAATGTGTATGTGTTTTACGCCGGTTTCGGCGAGAACGAGGGTGCGGAGTCATGGCGCATATGGCCTCATGCGTGGGATGTCGGATATTCCGCCGAGGATCCTCTCATGGTCGATGGCGTCCTTGTGGGGCATTACGCATGTTCGAACGAACTGACCTATCCGGGCGGACAGATGGCGGGCATCGGCACGATGTGCCATGAATTCAGCCACGTGCTCGGACTTCCGGACCTTTACGCCACTTCATACACGGGGGCGGTTACGCCGGGTCGCTATTCGCTGATGGATCAGGGTCCGTATTGCAACAACGGTCGTACACCGCCCCTTTATTCGGCATACGAACGTTATGCTCTCGAATGGCAGAAGCCTGTCGATGTCACGGCGGGAGAGGAGGTAAGAATGTTCCCTCTGTCGGCGCATGGCAATACATATCGCATCACTGTCGATCCTGAACGCCCGTGGGAATATTTTCTTTTCGAGAACCGTCAGCAGGAGGGGTTCGACATGTGGCTTCCCGGTTCGGGAATGCTCGTGTGGCACATCAACTATGATGAATCGCTGTGGCGCGCCAACATAGTCAACAACGATCCTATGGACCAGCATGTCGATCTTGTGGAGGCTGACGGCGTCGGCGGTGAACAGACAGAGGGCGGAGACCCTTTCCCCGGGTCATCCGCAGTTTTCGGCTTTACGGCCGACGGCACACCGTCGTTTGTCGATTCGCGCGGATGTCGCACGCCTCTTGACATAACGTATGTCACCGAAGAGGCCGACGGCCTGGTAGTCATGACCGTGGCAGACGGACATGGCGAAGACTCGCGGCTTTTGATCGAGCCGCCGGTAGCGGCAGTCGAGGAGACTGGGGGCGATTACTTCGTAATATCAGTTCCAGCGCCCGCAACGCCCACAGACAGCCATGGTGACGATTGCGGGACATCACGCGTGGCAATTTCGGTTTTTGAAGGATATTATGATGAGGATAACGAGATGTTCGGAACGGTCATGTTGCCCGGTTACAGTTTCACGACAATCGAACCGGGAAATCAGGTAAAGGTTCCGGGTCTGTCGCCGGCATCGGTCTACAGTGTGCGGGTCTATAATGCTGACAGCCGCAACGTTTCCGAACCGGCTTCGTTTGCAGTCATGACCACAGAGGGTGGCGTGTCCGGATCTGTTCCCCATATCAGATATGAAGCGGACAACACTCTCGCATGGTCTGCGGTCGAGAACGCCACACACTACCTTCTCACGGTGGCTGCTTGCCGTGACGCAGAGGAGACAACGACTGATCCTGTGACATTCAGCCAGCGGCGTGTGCCGGCGGGATGGGACTATATGGGATCAATGAGCAACGGCGCGGGAACATATGGAGAATCAGCGCCGTCGCTCCTTATGAGCGAGCCGGGCGACTACCTGTGGACCTCATCTTTTGACCGCGATATACGATCCGTGTCGTTCTGGGCACGCTCAGTCAGCGCGTCAATGGCGAGACTGGAGTTTTATGGCGTTCATCCGGGAGGTGCCCTTTATCCTGTCGGAGCGGCGGATATAGATTCTGATGAGGGCGGACTTATGACATTCAGGTTACCTGGCGGAGTGCGGCAGATTGTAATCACTGCCACCTCCGGAAGCGGGAACGGAGTCTATGTCGATGATGTGACACTCTCGCTCCCGGGAGATCTTGCTGACAGTGTACATCCTTCATATGACGGTCTGGAAACCGGCTCGACTTCAATTGAGCTTGAGGGTCTGGAGGAAGGAAAGGAATATGAGGCATGGGTCAGGGCCTGCGACGGGACAGTTGTCGGCGAACAGTCTCCTTGTGTGCGTTTTGTGGCGGCTCCGGGCGCGTCAGTGCCGTTTGTGGCGGCTGCAGGATGTATGTTCGGAATATCGAACGGTGTGCTCTCGCCCTCTGACATGCACGCGGTCTACGACGTATATGCTCCCGACGGACGGTCACTCGCAAGATCGCACAGCGGCAGTCTCGAACTCCCGTCGCGAGGAGTCTATATTGTAAGAAGCGGCACGTCAGTATCGCGTCTTGTATGGTGACAGGACTGCTGTCTGTCAGGAGATGATATCCTGATGGGCGGCGAGGAACTTTTCTATAGATCGGCTGATCTGGCGGCGGTCTTCAAGATCGTCGCCGGAGAAGCGGATCGACGCGCGTGAGTAGTGGGGCAAACGGGCGGCAAGGCCGTCGGTCACTGCGGTTTGTATCTCGTCGGGAGTCTTTCCGGCCATGAGCGGACGGCGCGAGCTGTTTTCGACAAGTCGCCGCGTCATGCATTCGGCCGATGTGTCGAGAAAGAGCGTCAGTCCGCGCTCAAGCATGTAGTCCATGTTGCCGTTGAAGCATGGTGTCCCCCCTCCGCAGGCAATAATGGTGTTCTCGAATTCGCCGGCCTCGCGCAGCATCGCGCTCTCGATGCGGCGAAACTCCTGTTCCCCTTTCTCGGCGAAGATGCGCGATACGGTAGTGTGGAATCTCTGCTCGATATAGAAGTCGAGGTCGATGAACTGCTTTCCGGTGGCTTGCGCGAGTGCCCTGCCGAAAGTGGTCTTTCCGCAGGCCATGTAGCCGATTATGAATATGGGTCGTGTCATGGAGTCGGTTTGTGTTGTCATGATATTGCTGAGCCGGAGTGACCGACCGGTTTTCAGATCAAATTGCGGGCGATGGTCCAGCCGGTGAGAAGAACAACCGCCGCGACTATTGCCGCCGGGGAGTTGAGTAGGGCGTAAAGGCGCGGAAACCGGGTTCTCGCCGAGGCAGACCAGAGCATCAGCGCGATCACCGGCAGAGCGCAGATCATGAACGGGTTTGCCCGCCATGCGCCCCGGAAGTCGCCGTGCAGAAGCGCATGGAGCATCCGCTGGCTTCCGCAGCCTGGGCAGTCGAGTCCGGTCAGCGCGTGGAACGCGCATTTGGGCGCCCATTCCGACGAGGCGGGATTCCAGAAGTAATATGCCGCCGCTATGGCTGCGGCAATGATCAGTGCCGCCAGACTCAGGAGTTTGCTCCGGTTCACTGCGGCATCAGGAGCGAGAGCGGCATGTAGAGTGCGTTGACAATCACTCCGGCCACGATCGAGACGATGATCCAGATCTCGGCCTGACGCGAGGCGCGGCGTGCCCCCTCGTAGTCGCGGGCGTAATAACGCGAGCTTACCTGCGAGCTGAACACTATCGCCGCCACGCCGGCCGGCAGACAGCAGCATATCGTGGCCACGATGGCCCACACAAGATAAGTGGGCGGCATCGGTTCCTGCGGAACGCGGGGCGGTATCGTCGTGCCCTCCGGCATGACGTAGACCGGAGGTAGTTCGTCGGGTCTGGGCGTTTTTGACGCTTTTTCAGTAAGTTCGGGATCGAAATCCATTCCGAGCCTGTCGGCCCACTCCTTGTCGATGTCGGGTCTGTTTTTATTTTCTTCTTCCATGATCCGGATTTGTTTGGTCGGGGATGAATCAGATGTGCGGCGCGGACAATGCGTCACACCTGCTGCATGTCAACGAGTTTCTTGTATATGCCGTTGCGGGCGAGCAGTTCGTCGTGCGTGCCTGTCTCGGCTATCTCCCCTTCGTGAAGCACACAGATCCTGTCGGCATTGACGATGGTCGACAGCCGGTGGGCTATCACGATGGTGGTGCGGTCTTTCATCAGTTTCTCGAGTGCTTCCTGCACGAGACGCTCGCTCTCGGTGTCGAGAGCCGAGGTGGCCTCGTCGAGGATCAGTATCGCGGGGTCTTTCAGAATGGCGCGGGCTATGCTGATGCGCTGCCGCTGTCCGCCCGAGAGTCGGCATCCTCGGTCGCCGATCACGGTGTCGTAGCCATGTTCGGTCTCCATTATGAAGTTGTGGGCGTTGGCGATTCTTGCGGCCTCGGCCACGCGCTCCATCGTGGCGTCCTCGACGCCAAATGCGATGTTGTTGAATATTGTGTCGTTGAAGAGGATCGCCTCCTGGTTGACATTGCCCATGAGCGACCGGAGCTCCTTGACGCGGAGATCCTTCACGTTGACGCCGTCTACAAGAATCTCGCCCTGCTCGACATCCCAGAAGCGGGGAATCAGATCGACGAGCGTCGACTTGCCCGAGCCCGACTGGCCGACGATCGCCACCGTCTCGCCCGGATTGACCTGAAGCGATATGTCGCGAAGCACGTCGCGGTCGCCGGTGTATCCGAAAGTGACGTTGCGCAGCGTGACTCCGCTTTTGCCCGACTGCGCGGCCGGGAGATCAGCGGGCTTGTCGGGATCGGCTATAGGGTTGACCGCGTTGAGGATCTTGTCGATTCGTTCCTTGGCGGCCATGCCCTTGCGGACAGTGTATGAAGTCTTCGAGAGATCCTTGGCGGGATTGATCATGCTGTAGAACATCACCATGTAGTAGATGAACGTCGGGCCGTCGATGTCGGAAGTGTTCGAGAGGATAAGGCTGCCTCCGAACCAGAGGATTATCGCCACCGCCGTGGTGCCGAGAAACTCGCTCATGGGGTGGGCGAGCGCGGTGCGGCGGCTCACACTGTTGTTGATGCGGTAGAAGTCCTGTGTCTGGCGTGCGAAGCGGCGTTCCATCATCTTCTCGGCGTTGAACGCCTTGATGACGCGAAGGCCGCCGATGGTCTCCTCTGCGTTGGAGAGGATTTCGCCCCATTTGTTCTGCGAGGCGAGCGACTTGGCCTTCAGCTTCTTGCCCACGGCTCCCATTATGCCTCCCATGAAGGGAAGCATGATAAAGACGAAGATGGTGAGCTTCCAGCTGATCACGATCATCATGCCGAGGCAGGCTATGATCATTATGGGGTATTTGACAAGCGAGAAGAGGCTGGCCATCACCGAGTTCTGCACCTCCTGCACGTCGCCCGACAGACGGGCCATTATGTCGCCCTTGCGCTCTGAGGTGAAGAATCCGATCGGCAGCGACACGATCTTGTCGTACATCTCGCGGCGAATGTCGCGCACGACGCCGTTCTGGAGCGGGATCGTGAAGAACTCGCTGAGGTAGGCGGTCATGACCTTGAGCAGACACGTCACGACGAGCGTTATGCCGAGCATGGCGAGCGTGAACGAAGCTCCGCGGCTCTCGATCATGTCGCCCATGAAGGCGTAGAAATTGTTGATCACCACATCCTTGGCCGAAGCGTCGCCCCATGCCATGTGTGTGTATTGCGTGTCGCTGAGTCCGAACAGCATCTGCAGAATCGGGATGATGAACGCGAACGAGAAGAGCGTGAAGAACGCCGTGAGAAGGTTGAAGAGTATGCTGAGCGCGATATCGCGCTTGTAGGGAGAGGCGTATCGTTTCAGGAAAGAGATGAGTTCTTTCATAAGTAAATGCTTGTGTGGGCCGGCGTCGCGATGACGCCGGAGCCTGTTCGAAGTGCAAAGTTAATCAATGTCGGCGAAAAATCCTAAAACGTGCTGTTACGGGGTGCGCTGTCAGAGCCGCGACAGGCGGCTTTCGGCCTGGTCGCCCCAATACTCCATGAAGTCTGCACGGCTTCGTTTCCAGCGGCGGTGACTCCAGAGCCAGTATTGCGGAGCCTCGCGGATATTGGCTTCGAGAAGCTCGAAATAGCGGCGGGTAATCGAGAAAGTCTCCTCTTTCTTCGGCTGCGAGGTGATGTTGACGAATCTCAGCGCGTATTCTCCCCGGCGCGGACGCGACATGTGGCAGAAAAGCACCTCGGAATCAAGAAACCGCGCTATGCGTTCCGGTCCGGTGTAGACACCGGTGTCGTGGTTTAGGAAATCGACGAAGAGATGCACGTCGAGCCAGGGAGCCTGGTCGGCTATGAATCCTGTCACCGACGGCCGACCCTCCTTCTTCCATCCGATCAGGCTTCGCATTATGTCGGCCATCTCGATGTTGTTGGCCCCGAACCGGGTGCGGATCTTCATGAAGATGCGGTCCATGACGCGCGAATGCAGATGGTGGTAGACCTGCGCGCACGTGGTGTCAGGAGCGAACCGCAGCGGAAGCGAGCTGACCCACTCCCAGTTGCAGTAGTGCCCGAGCAGAAGGGTGACACTCCGGCCCTGCGCCACAGCCGTGTCGACTGCTTCAGGATTTTCCACGCGCAGTCTCCGGCACATCTCTGCCCCGCTCATGTCGAGCAGTTTGACGGTCTCGAACGCATAGTCGGTGAGAAATCGGTAGAATCCGCGGGCAATGCTCCTGATCTCCTCCCGGCTCTTCTCGGGGAAAGAAGACGACAGATTATCCTCGACTACCCTGCGGCGGTAGCGTATCACACTGTGCAGCAGCATCGACACGAAGTCGGAGAAGGCATACAGCAGTCGCTGCGGAATCAGCGACATTCCCCTCAGCAGCGCATATGTAAGACGGTACAGTATCTTTTCTGAAAGCTTCATGATCTGGTCGGCAGTACTTCCTTATCAACGGACTTTCGTGATTTTCCGTATATCGAAGGGAGCACACACCATCGCTGGGCGCAGTATCCTGCGGCGAGCCATCCTGCGGCGTTGAGCCAGAGCATCAGATACTCGTGGCGCACCTGCCAGAGAGCGGCGCCGTTGGCGTTCATCTTCACGAAGCCTTCGACGGCCCACGTGGCCGGACAAATGTCTGACATCGCCTTCCAGACGCCATACATGTCATAGCGCGGCCAGATCAGACCTGACAGCAGCAGGAATATCAGCGAAGTGACGACCCAGCTCACAAACACCGACTCGCGTTCGGTGGTGAAGGCCTGGAGCACGAAGCCGATGCCGAAACATGCCGCCAGCATTGGCATAAGGAACGCCATCTCCTCAAGAAGATTGCCCTCCATCGGGAAGCGGAACATGAGCGGCACGTAGTGGATCATGTAGAGAGCCGGAAGCGCGAGCAGAGTCGAGTAGCAGAGCATCTGGCCGATCATGGTGGCCGGTATGTAGCGGGCGTTGTTGTGAGGGTTGTAGCCTATGGCCGAAGCCTTCTCCCGGCGCGCTCCTCCGGCCATGCCCAAAGCGAGCACGATGCACTGGTGGAGGATGAGTATCAGCACTCCGGGCATGATGAACGAGTCGAATCCGTTGCGGATGTTGCCCATAGAGATGTTTTCGATCGGCAGCAGGTCTTCGGTCACGATAGTCTCGGCGAGCGGGGCGACAAGGTTGAGCTTCTCGGTCGACAGCTCGCCTCCCATTGCCTGCATGACTTCAGTCGCCGCCACGAGGAATCCCCGGTATCGCAGCAGCAGCGACATGTCGCAATACATAGCGGCCGACGCCGACTCCGAACGTCCGATCTTCCGCCCGAAACCGCCGGGTATCTCAAGAATTGCGAAGCACTTGTGACTGTCCATCGCCCGGCGGGCTTCAGGAAGATCTGCGGCATAGCCAATGACGCGGGCCTGGTCGCATGCGTCGATCTCGCGCACAAGCTGACGGCTGAGAGGGGAGCGGTCGTTGTCGACCACTACCATCGGCACATCTTTCACAAGCTCCGGATTGTAGATGAGCGAATATATCACCGGGTAGGCCAGCGGCAGGAACGTTATGAACAGAATTATGCCCGGATCCTTCAGCACGAGCTTGAACTCGCGGCAGTAGACCCTGAATATTCCTGCGAAAAACTCTCTGATTCTTTTCATTGTCAAGGTGCGTAAACGGGTTTTGCCATGAACCTCTTTATCCGCCACATCACGGTGACTGGCAGAACGATATAGGCGATATAGGCCACATACCATATGCGCGAATAGAATATGTCGCGTCCGTTGAGGGCCTGGTCTGCGTAAATCAGGAAGTTGTAGCGCACTGGCATGAGCCAGCTGAAAATGCTCATGGCAGGATACATGCTCTCCTCCGGAAACGAGAATGCGGCGATCGAGAAACTGAGTATGCCCGTCAGCGCGCACACCGACAGCGACAGGCGCAGGTTGGGCAGCAGTCCGAACACGAACAGCGCGAAGCTCTGCGCCGCCATCACGAACAGGAGTTCCGACAGGATCATCCATCCCCATGACCCCTGCATGGTGAAGTGGTTGTATTTATAGAGCCACGACACCATGAACACGGCCATCACCCACCATATCACCGTCTGCGGCAGCAGTTTCGAATAGACAGCGCGGAATATCGACCCGCGTGCCATGCGCAGCAGTCGCGTCGATGTGTGGCGTTTTATCTCCTGTCCGAGCGAGAAGACCGTCACGAGCATTATCATAAGCTGCAGCACCGCGGGAATGAACGAGTTGGCCAGATAAATGCCGTAGTTCAACTGTGGGTTTCCTATGGGCCGGGCGGCGATATTGATCGGCTGCAGCAGAGGGGCGGCTGTCTCCGGATTCTGTCCGGCCGACTGCGCTACCGACACGGCGACTCCGGCCTTCGTGTAGACCGCAGTAGCCTTGAATGTCTTGAACAGCAGCGAGCCGGGCACGAAATAAACCATGTTGGTGTAGAACGATATCTCGGGAGAGCGGCCCGAAAGCAGGTCTGCCTCGAAATTCTCGGGTATCAGGAAGAAGCCGTAGATGCGGCCTTCCTGCATGGCGTGGCGAGCCTCGGTGTACGACTGCGGTGTCTCTTTGAGATCAACCATCTGCATCCCGCCGAGAGTCTGCGTGATCTGTCGCGACAGCGAAGTGCCGTCGCGGTCGACTATCGCCGCCGGAATCCGCGTGGGCAGACCCTTCTCGAACATCGACGTGACGAACAGGAACATGAAGAGCGGCAGCCCGATCATGGCAATCCACAGAAGCGGACGGCGCACGATCTGCACCAACGAGCGGACCATTATGGCCCGGGCTCCGGTCTTCAATGTAGCTGACTCCTTGTTCATGATCATGGGTTACTTCTCGACACCGAGATATATCACCGACATGCCGGGACGGAAATTCTTCACGGGCGAGGCCGGACGTGCCTTGATCTGGAATGTGCGTGCGTCATAGTCGCCGGTGGCCTTTGTGGCCTGCCAGTTGGCGTATGTGCCGAGATCCTTGATATAGAACACCTCCATCACCGTGTCCTTGTCGAGCGCCGGTATTCTCACTTTGAGCTTCGAACCCACCTCGATATCCTTGAGCAGAGTCTCGCGCACGTTGAATACCGCCCAGTGGTCATCTTTCTGCAGCGTCATGATCGGAGCGCCGGTGGCCACGAGTTCGCTGACGTGGGGGTAGATCACAGTCACCTCGCCGTCGAACGGAGCGGTGAGATACTGGTCCTCAAGCAGTGCGTTGGCCTTGCTGACTCCGGCCTTGGCCACTTTAACCATTGCCGACGATGCCTCTTTGTCTTCCTTCTGCGCACCCGATTTTGTCAGTTCCCAGGCGTTGCGCGCGGCAGACTCGCCCGACTTCGCCACATCATACGCGGCCTTGGCCTCGTCGCGTTTCTGCGCGCTGACCACACCCTTCTGGAAGAGAGCCTCCATGCGCTCATATGTCTTGCGGGCGATTTCGGTCGCGGCCTGTGCCTGTTTCCAGACATCCTCTGCCGAGCGGATTATCTGCACCCGCGCGCCGGCGTCGACCTTGGCGTTGGCGGCCTGTGCCGCCTGTTCCATGGCTTCTGCCTGGTCATACTGCGCGTCGACAAGAGTGCTGACTATGTGTACGAGCGTGTCGCCGGCATGTACGCGCTGTCCCTCCTCTACATATATGTCGCGCACGCGACCGGGCAGTTTGCCCGATATGCGGATCTCGGTGGCGTCACCCTGTCCCTGCACCGTGTCGGGCTGGGGCTTGATGAACAGGAAACCTATCACGGCCAGGGCCGCGATGACGAGCAGGATGATGATGATGGTCAGGATCAGAGCCTTGTCTTTTTTCGAGACAGCCTCCGGATCGTCAGAGCCGTAATGAGACGGGGCATAGCCTCCGCCGTTTGCGTTGTTGAATGTATCTTTCTGTTCCATGGTGGATTATGATTTGCAGATGTGATTATTCGGCGTGAAGTGTGCCGAGCACTTTCGAGAGGTAGACGCTGCAGAGGCGTATGCCGATCTCGGCGTCGATCTTCTCCGAATTGGCCTGAAGCCATCCTGTCTGGGCGAGAATCACGTCGTTGGCAGTCAGCACGCCCTCCTTGAATCCGGCCTCGGCGCAGCGAAGGTTCTCCTCGGCGCTTGTCATGTTGGCCTTGGCCATGTCGTATGTCCTAAAGGCCTCCTGAAACTTGAACTTAGCCTGATTCACCTGAAGCTGCACCTTCTCCTCAAGATCGTCGAGCAGGATGCGCTGTGCGTTTGTGGCCGAGCGGGCGGCGCGGTATTTGTTGTAGTTCGCGCCCCAGTGCCAGATCGGTATGGTGAGAGTCGCGCCGATGCTGAATCCACCCTTGATGCTGCGGCTGAAGCCGTCGACAAGGTTGGGTGTCGAGAACGCGTAAGCTCCTACGATGCCGAGTTTCGGGAGCATGTCGCCGAGCGCGAGTTTTTCCTGACCTTTCAGCATGCCTATGCCTTTGCGCAGGGCCTCGAGATCCTGACGGCGCGCATAGACATCCTCCATGTTGTAGACATAATCGGGCATGTCGTCGCCTATTCCGGTGGCTTCTTCGTCGTCGAGAGTCATCTCCGAGTCGATCGGGAGTCCGCATGCCTGGGCGAGAGCCATGCGCGAGAGCGAAAGTCCGTTGTCGACCTTGGTGCGCATGATCTTCGCCTCGTTGAGCTTGACATCTACAGTGAGAAGGTCGGCGCGTGTGGCCACCCCCTCCTCAAGCATGGCGTTGACATTATAGTGAAGAGTGTCGACAAGGTTGACGAAGCTTTCGGCGAGCCGCTGTTTGGCCCGCAGCGATACCACAGTCCAGTAAGCCTCGTCTACGCCGTAGATCACATCCTGCGACACCTTGTTGCGTGTAGCTACCAGAGCCTCCTCGGCGTAACGCGCTATGTCGTTGAGAGCCTTGATCTGACCGCCCATGAATACGGGCTGGGTCAGCGTCACCGCTCCGGCGAAGATGCTGCGGGTGTCGAACGTCAGCGCGTCTTTGGGAATCACGGCCACGACTTCCGGAATCGGAGTGCCTGTTTCGGGATTCAGAACCGGCTGCCCGTCGAGACCGAGTAGCACGTCGTAGTCATACTTGCCCGTAAGCGGGTTGAAAAACATGGTGGGGAGTTTGGCGTCCTCGCTGAGCAGGCTTGTCTTGTGCTGCTTGTACATGTAGGTCGCGCCGGCGTCGATTCCGGGCAGATAAGCGGCGGCGGCAGCCTTTCTGGTATATCCCGCGCCCTTCACGGCCTCGTCGGCCATGCGGATGGATTTGCTGGCACGCAACGCCATGTTTCTGCACGAGTCGAGACTGACTGTGCCTGCATGAGAATGAAAAGTGATGGCCAAGGAGCATAGCGTCAGAGCCATGCATGATATTTTCTTCATAAGTTTCGGCGATAAGGCAATATGGATATCGGTCACTTCGGAGCGGAATTCCGCCCCTCTGTCCTTAATCAGAATACAAAAATATGTGCCGAAATGTTCTCAAAAACAAAAATATCCCTTATATTCCAATAATATCCCTAAAAGGCATTTGCATATGATGCGGGTCAGAGGAACGCGCATATGAATACGATGAGGATGAGGGGAGGGGCGATGTAGCGGATTATGAAGCGGACAGGGGCGATGAGCCATGTCCGGAGTGTGCCGTGGTTCGAAAGCTGCGAGGTCAGAAGTCCTTTTGGCGCGAACCATCCGAGCCATACGCACAGGCCGATCGACACGAGCGGCAGCATCATGTTTGTGGCCAGGGTGTCGAGGAAGTCGAATATGTTGCGTCCGTAGATTGTTACGCCGGAAAGTATTCCCTGCGACAGCGAGCATACCGAACTCAGCAGCAGAAGCGGCGTCATCACGGCGAGAACGGCCTTTGTGCGCGACATCCCGAACCTGTCGCGGATGAATGCCACCGATACCTCCGCTATCGAGATCGTAGAGGTCAGGGCGGCGACCGTGAGAAGCAGGAAGAAGAGTACCGACCATATCCGCGTGCCCGGCATCTGCATGAACACCTCGGGCAGCGTGACAAACACAAGTGTCGCCCCGGCTATGCCCTCTCCCTGCAGATCGAAAGTCATTACGGCCGGGAAGATTATGAGACCCATCATGACCGCCACGAGCATGTCGAGAAGCGATACGGTGACGGCGGTCCGGGTCAGACGCGTGTCTTTGGGGAAATAAGATGCGTAGGTCACAAGAATGCCCATGCCGAGCGACAGCGAGAAGAATGCCTGCCCCAACGCGTTGAGAAGCGTGCCCGGCGTGACGACGCTCCAGTCCGGATGCAGAAAGAAGCTCACGCCCGCGGCAGCCTCGGGCAGACTCAGAGACTTGACGCAGAAGACCGCGAGCAGCAGGAAGAGCAGAGGCATAAGGATGTTTGAGAGCCGCTCGATTCCTTTCTGCACACCGCATATGAGAATGCCGGTGTTGACCGCGATCATGATGAATGTGGCCCACAGAGGTTCCCATGTTGTCGATATGTATTCTTTCATTCTGGCGGCGAATACGGCTTTCATATCGCCTCCGGCTCCTTCGAACAGTTCGCCGGTGACCGACTGCCAAAGGTATTCCCATGTCCATCCGGCCACGACCATATAGAAGCATAGAATCAGATATGAGGCGATCACGGCGAGTGCCCCGACTCCGCGCCATCCTTTTGACGCGCCAAGGTTTCTGAGGCAGCCTACGGCATCGCTGTGGCCCGCCCGGCCTATTGAGAACTCGGCGAGCATCACCGGTATGCCGAGCAGAAGCACACAGCCCATGTAGAGAATCAGAAAGGCCGCTCCTCCGTTGGCCTGAGTCTCGGCGGGAAACCGCCAGATGTTTCCGAGTCCGACCGCGGAGCCGACGGTGGCGGCTATCAGCCCGGCTTTTGACGAGAAAGTCTGCTTTTTATGAGAATTATTGGCCATAGACATCCTTTTGCGCGAAAAGTTTTGTAATTTTGCAAAGTTAGCAAAAAATATCTTAATTAATAATGGCGCTATCAGTAAAAAGTTCAAGCTTCATGCAGCGTTTTGGCGGAGAATATTCGGCTCTGCTGAAGCTCGGATTTCCGGTCATGCTCACACAGCTTGGCGTGATCGTGATGAGTTTCGCCGACACGCTGATGGTGGGTGCGTATGGAGTGGAGCAGCTTGCCGCCTCCGCATTCGTCAACAGCGTCTTCCTCATACCGATGGTGATGCTGTCGGGTCTGGCCGCCGGCATAACGCCGCTTGTCGGGGCTCTCTTCACCATGGGGCGTCCGTACGAGACCGGACGTATCGTCCGCGCCGGACTTCAGATCAACGCGATTGTCTCGCTGGCGTTCACGCTCATAATGTCGCTGCTCTATTTCAGGCTCGACCGTTTCGGACAGCCTGATGAACTTCTGCCGGTCATCAGGCCGTATTACATGACACTGCTGACCACACTCCTGCCTATGTCGCTGTTCAATACGTTCTCGCAGACCAGCAACGGCATGACCGACACACGCACTCCGATGTGGTTCATACTCGGAGCGATCGTGGTCAACATAATCGGCAACTATCTGCTGATATTCGGACATTTCGGTTTTCCGGAGCTCGGTCTGACAGGTGCCGGCATCGCTACCTCCGTAGCGCGTTTCGCCGGTTTTGCCGGCATCGCCGTCATGTTCCTTCGCGCACGCCGCTACGGCGGTTGCCGCGCAGGACTCACCGCCTCCGGCCCGCTCGGCAAGGAGCGGATGAAAGTCTGGGAGACATCATATCCCGTCATGATCCAGACAGGAGTGGAATGCTCGCTGTGG
The DNA here is from genome assembly GCA_947176745.1 of uncultured Muribaculaceae bacterium. Taxonomy (GTDB): domain Bacteria; phylum Bacteroidota; class Bacteroidia; order Bacteroidales; family Muribaculaceae; genus Lepagella. The sequence continues at coordinate 41,835 of CAMWRV010000011.1, read as the reverse complement.
TCGTTCGGCGCGGTGGTGTGCGGATGGTTCGGCAAGATCCAGCTTGCCGCCTATCAGGTGGTCAACACGATCGGCCAGCTCGGATTCATGCTCTACATGAGCTTCGGCATAGCCGTGTCGATACGTGTGGCCAACTTTTGCGGACTGCGCGACGGCCGTGCCGCCGGACTGACCGCCCGGGCCGGTATGCACCTCAACATGCTTCTCGCCACATTCTCGTCGCTGGTGATGGTGGTCTTCTCTCACCAGCTGATCGGAATGTTCACCCCCGACAGCAGGGTCGTGGCGGCAGGCGAGCTGCTGATCATCCCGCTTGTGCTCTATCAGTATCTCGACGCCGCGCAGCTTACGTTCATGAATGCCATCAGGGGCACCTCGCAGGTGCGCCCTCTGTTATGGATTTCGGTTGTCAGCTATATGCTCGTCGGGGTGCCGGTGCTCCTGCTGTTTGCTGTCGTGTTAGACTGGCAGGGCACCGGAGTCTACTATAGTTTCAATGTCGCCCTGCTTGTGGCAACACTGCTCGCGGCAGTGGCTTTCAAACGAATACAGATAAAATAAGATATCATGGAAATCAGAGAGATTATACCGCAATGGGCAGAAGGCCTCGACTGTGCGGTGACGGTGTGCGACGCCGAAGCCCGGGTCATATACATGAACCGGCGTTCGCGCGAGACATTTGCCCGCTATGGCGATGTTACAGGGCACAGCCTGTATGAATATCATCCCCCGAAAGCAGCAGAGACAATCCGCCGTCTGCTCGCCGAGGGCGCTTCCAACACCTACTCCATATCAAAGAACGGTCAGAAGAAGATCATCCACCAGACTCCCTGGCGGTGTGAAGACGGATCTGTCGGCGGACTTGTCGAGATCTCGATGGTCGTGCCCGAGGAGATGCCGCATTACGTAAGAGAATAATCAGCAACCTATCGTTGAACCCTTAATATAGAAAATCATGAAAGAAGCAATCGCAACAAAGAATGCTCCGGCCGCCATCGGTCCCTATTCGCAGGCCATCAGAACAGAAGGTCTCATTTTCTGCTCGGGTCAGCTTCCCATCGATCCCGCCACCGGCAAGATGCCGGAGGATATCAAGGAGCAGACTCGCCAGAGCCTCGCAAACGTAAAGGCCATACTCGCCGAAGAAGGACTTGACATCAACAACGTGGTAAAGACTACCGTGCTTCTCGCCGACATGAGCCTCTTCGCCGAGATGAACGAGGTATATGGCGAGACATTCTCGCAGCCCTATCCCGCCCGCTCGGCATTCGCCGTCAAGGCTCTGCCGATGGGAGCGCTCGTTGAGATCGAGGTGATCGCGTCGCGCTGATTTCCTTCTGCGTTACACGCTCCCTCTGTGTTACAACCCGGCCGCTGTCCGTATTTCTGTCGGTTGAAATCTGATTTCCACACCGGCGGAAATGTGGTCAGGCCGGGTTTTCTTGTCAGGCACTCTTCCATCCTTTTTTTTGGGGATGGGGTCTTAATGAAACTTCGAAAGAATGGTGTCTGTTGTCTATTTGTAGTTCGGCAAGTAAAAATCGGTTTGCGGCTGGTAGAAATATTAGGTATTTGAATGCATCGGTTATGTATGTTCTGTTGAGATATGCCAAAAGTTGAATATTGAAAATATTGTCATTATGGAATAAAAAATAAGAAAATAGTTGCAAAATTAAAAAGTTGTATCTATATTTGCATCTGTTAAGAAATGTTCAGCTAAATTAAGATCCCATGCTGCAAAAATTGTTATTGCAGGCGCGGTGCATTTTCGAAGAAATCGGCCATCATTGCCGTTGCAGGTTCAGTCGCATAGCCCGCTATGCTCCTTCTCCTGCAAGACTGGATCTGACCGAAATCTGCGCCCCCTGCATTAGAGGGATGGGTTCTAAACAATTTTTTCATTTAATTTAAAACTTACGCTTATGAGAAAAATCTTACTCAGTATGACCCTTCTTCTGGCCTTGCCGTCGTTTTCCCAGAAGAGCTGGGTGCTTGTGGCTGTCGATGCACCTGCGATCGAAATGAAAAAGTCATACCGCTACAATGACAAGAATCTCGTCAATTGGATCTACAATTATGACGGGTGGTATCCCGAATACAATTCAATCTCAGTGCTCGACTATGATGATGAGGGTCGGCAGACAAAGGAGCATCTCTATCAGGATATAGAGATTGTCGGTGGTGAGGATCACACCCAATGGCTCTATGCCTGCCTGATCGAATACACCTATGACGATCAGGGACGTCTCGTGCAGCGTGTCAACTACAATAACTTCGATAGAATCGAGGTTCCCTCTGATCTTGGAGGCGTCATTTCATATGAGTATGATGAAGATGGCAGGCTCAAGATGGAGCGTACATTCTGGGATCTTGAGAAAACCGATGAAATCCAGCGTCTGGAATATGTCTACAACGAGTCAGGGCTTCTCGAAAGACTCGATCAATACTATTCCGACTTTTTTACCAAAGAATTCGTCCTAAGCGGGCATGATGACTATTCATACGACGAAGAATCGCGTCTTGCGAAAGTAGAGACGTGGTATATCGATATGTTTACCGCAGAGGAAATGTCACTCGGAGGCATATCTTTCACATATGATGAAAACGGACGTCTTGTCAAGAGGGCGGACTTCGGTGATTCGGGTGCTGAAACTTCGAAAAATGAGTTTCTGTATCCTGACGAGATCAGTCCGGCTCCTGTAGACGATATCGATTTTCCATTCAATATTGAGTCAAAGGAAACAAATCAGCTTTACAGCCTGTTTACGGAAGCCCCTGAAGCCATGAATGAATATGCGGTTGACAGAAACACCGGAGAAATGGCTTTTATCACCAAGTGGTCGTATGTGTATGAGCGTTCTCTCGCGGGTGTAGGCAATGTGTTCGGCGAGCCGGTATCGGGCAGTGCGCTTACGGGTGGTTTCCGCGACGGGCATCTTGTTCTGGGCGGTGTCGATCAGGGATCACTTGTCAGCGTATACACCACTGACGGATCTGTGGTATACAGAGGTGCTTATTCAGACGGCGGCATAGATATGTCAGGTCTCGTATCCGGCACGTACTGTGTTGTGGCCCGTAACGGAGTCATTAAGATTCGAAAGTAAATCGTAAAACCCTGATATAATATATCGGCGTCTCTTTTTGTGGCCTGAGACGCCGTAAGGCAGCCGCACCTGTTTGCATGCGGCTGCCTGTTTTTTTGACTTGCAGGTCTGATTTTTTTTGTCAGCGGGTCTGAATGGGTAGGATGTCGTCGAAAAGACACCATCCGCCGGCACGGCGGTAGGCATCTACGGAACGTGCCGGCACGTAGAGCCGGCATTTCTTGTACATGTCCCGTTCGTTATCTTCGAAAAGCGTGCTGGCGCAGTCGAATGCCGGCACAACAGAGGAATTGACCGTCACTGACTCCAGACTGCGGCACCCGCTGAATATCAGTTCTCCGAGCAGATTGCCGTTGGCCGGAAGTGTGGCCGATCGCAGCGACACGCACTCAGAAAACGCATAAGACTCGAGTTCGCGCACGCTTGCCGGGAGCGAGATCTGCGTGAGACTCCCGCAGAAGGAGAATGCGTTCGAGCCGATATGAGTGACCCTTCGCGGAATGCGGATGCTGTCGAGCGACGCGCAGTAGGCGAACGCATGAGCCGCGATGTCGGTCACCGTCTCCGGCAGCGACGTCTCTCTCAGTTCCTCGCACCATGCGAACGCCTGCCGGGGGATGGCTGTCACGCCCCGAGGCAATGATATCGCAGTGAGCGCGCCGCACTCCCTGAACGCCCCCTCTCCGATCTTGCGCAGAGAAGAGGGGAGAGGAATGTCGCGCAGATTCGTGCATCCCAGAAACGCATACTCTCCGATTTCTCTAAGAACGCACGGGGAGGCGAATTCCACCCGGTTGAAATCCGTGCGGTCGGCAAACGCTCGGTCGGCGATTTTTTCTGTGCCTCCCGCAATGACAAGTACCGAGTCGCGCACTTCCGGTGTTGCCGCCGCCGACATGACGCATGCTGGGAAGAGGACGGCACAGAGAAGAGACATCCTGCGGCATACCGACGTAAACAGGCTGTCAGAGAACATAGTTGCGTAATGGCGATAGAGTGTCATCAGTTGTTCTTGCGCAGTGTTTCGGGCTGGAGGTCGGGCGGAAGGATATCGCGTTCGTTGACCGAATCCACACGCGTGATTATAATTCTGGTGTCTCCGCGCCAGGGCATAGCGGTGTGGTATACACTGTAGATGACGCGAACCGGGCGGTTGGCGTACTGTACTTCCTTGAGCGTTGCCGCAATGCCCGGATTGGCTGTCGAGAACTTAAAGTCTCCTTCGTATACGCGAGTCGTATCCATCAGATTCTTGTAGGGCAGAAGAACACCCTCGTAAGTCTTGAACAGGTCACCTCGCTTCTCTATGTTCTCCACATAGCCATACTGGGTCGAATGCTCCACGTAAGGCTGGAACATCCGCAGGTATCCGGCCCACAGCAGCCCGGCCGCAATCCCCGCGGCAGCGATCCAAATCCAGAGTTTCCAGTGCCTCCCGGGGGCAGGACGGAGATGTTCGAACTCATCTTCCGGTTCCTCCCAATATCGGGGGTCATCGGGTGTATAGACAGGTTTTTTAGGTTCTTTCCGTTTCTCTGGAATTTCTGAGTTCTCGAAGAAGTCATCCTTCTCGTTGTCGTCGTATATGTTCATGGTTTTTAGATTCTTGTTTAAGATTCCTGGTCGAGCTGCGGCCGATATACGCTTTCGGCCATTTTTACAGCCTTCGGTGTCTCCTTGCGCTCTTTTCTGTCAAAAGCTATATAGACCATGGTGTATATGCCTAAGATTATGAGCATCACCGTCTGGCCTGACCACTGAAGCATGGAGAACGCCGTTCCCTCGGCGTCTGATATGCCGTAGACAGCGAGTCCGAACATTATGGCGATGTTCCAGGGTCCGAGACCTCCGTTGCTTGGCACGGCCATTCCGATCGAGCTTAGCACAAACGCCACAAGACATGGTGCGAGTCCGAAACCGAGCGACGGTTCGGCGCACAGGTCGCGGGTGAAAGGGAAAGCGAAAAACGCCACGTACAGCTGGAAATAATAACAACCCCAGATGGCAAAAGTATAACCGGCGAACGCCCATTTCCCCTTCATCGACGCCACCGAAGCAAAACCGTGCCACATCTCGCCGATCCACCTCAGAGCCTTGCTGACCGGCCCGCAGGTGCGCCAGAAGTGGAATATCCCCCAGATCAGAGCCGCGCCTCCGAAAAGCAGCGTCCATGTCCAGGGATTGGAGAATGCCCCGACAAGTCCTTGTCCGACAGGATACTTCACAAGAAACGCCTCGATAGCCGGGGCTGCCACCACAAAGGCGAGCAGTGTAAGAGACAGCACCATCACTGCGTCGGAGAGCCTGTCGGCCACCATCGAGCCGACCACCTCCGTGAAAGGCTTGTGCTCGCGGCGAGCTATGTAGGTGCACCGCCATATCTCGCCAAGACGCGGAAACACTAGATTGAGCGCGTAAGTGCCGAATATGGAGCATATCAGAGCCATGAGCGGAGGCCTGATGCCGAGACTTCGCAGCTGAATCCGCCAGCGCAGGGCGCGGAACACGTGGCTGAACACGCTGATCGCCATGGCAAGCAGGATCCACCAGTAGTCTACGCCGTGTGTCACAATGTCCCACATGTCGGCGAAGTCGACCTTGCGGAACATATAGGAGAGCAGCAATACGGTCAGCGCAAGCGGCAGAAGCCAGCGCACCGCGTATGTGAGAATCTTTTTCCAGGTTTTCATCTTGTAGTTGTTATTGTCGTCGGGAGAGAGAATGGCTCAGAGCACAAACTCCACCTCCTTGAACATGAATTCCGAAGTCTCGCCGGTGGCGGTGTCGCGGACCGAGAGCGGTCCCTCGGGCGAAACTCCGGTGATCACTCCGTGGAATATTACCTCCTCTCCCCGCCGTCTGAACGGATACGCGCCGCCGTCGCCGCGCCAAAGCCTGCGGCGGAATTCGGCGTGTAGCGTCTCTCTTCCCTCGGGAGTCGAGGCCATGGCGAGTCTGCGCTCAAGATGCGCGCCGACACGCGCCGCCGTGCGGCTTATGTCGTAGTCCTGCCCTGTGAGCTGGCGCATCGAGACAGGGTTCGGCGCATCGCTGCGGAACTCCAGCTGGTTGACGTTGAGCCCGACTCCGATACGGCTGTCGGTTATGGCCGAGCCGGTCAGCGAGTGCTCGATCAGTATTCCGGCAATCTTGCGGTCGCCGACGTAGATGTCGTTGGGCCACTTCACTGCGGCACTGATACCGTTCTCCTCCAGAAAATCGGCCACTGCAAGGGCGGTCGCCTCGCTGATTGCGAACTGCTCGCGCGGCAGAACGCCCTTCGGGCGGTGAAGAAGCGTGAAAGTCAGATTCTTTCCCGGTTCCGATTCCCAGGAGTTGCCCCGCTGCCCGCGCCCTGCGGTCTGAGAGTCGGCGATAACCATCGTCATGTCGGCCAGCGATGCGGCGTGGTGCGACACATAGCTGTTGGTCGAGTCCACCTGTTCAAGAAGCAGAAAATCCATAGGTCAGTCGTCGAAGCTTATTATGCGCGAGCCGTCATCGAGAACGCCGATGCTGACGTGCAGTGTGTCGTCGGGAAGAAACGCTTCCGCGTTTTCCGGCCATTCCATCAGGCAGAGCGCGCCCGAGTCGAAATACTCGTCAAGTCCGAGATCGAACGCCTGCGCGTCATTGTCGATGCGGTAGAAATCGAAATGAAACACCGGCCGGTTATCCCGGTCGCGATATTCGTTGATGATGCTGAATGTCGGCGACGACACGTCGTCGGTCACTCCAAGGACGCGACATATCGCGCTTGTGAATGTAGTTTTGCCCGCGCCCATCGGGGCGTGGAACGCTACGTGGCGCCGTGAGCCCGCGGTATCGAGAAACTCGCGGGCGGCACGGTCAATATCCTTTTCCGATTTTACGGTTATTGTCATGAGTCTTCAGATAATTCTTCTTAAAATGCAAATTTAGCGATTTTTTGATTAAATTTGCCATTTAAAGCGGATAATAGATGTTTTTAATACGGGACATCAGTCCGAACCCTGTAAAAATAACTTTAAAATCAGATAAAGAAGAAATGGGAAAAGTCATGATCATCGGCGCCGGAGGCGTGGGTACGGTAGTGGCCCACAAGTGCGCCATGCACCCTGAAGTGTTCAGCGAGATAGTTCTTGCATCGCGCACACAGTCGAAATGCGACGCCATCTCGGCCAAAGTGGCCGAGGCTACCGGCGTGCGCATAGCCACCGACCGAGTTGACGCGGATTCTGTGCCCGAACTCTGCGAGCTCTTCCGCCGCCACCGCCCCGAACTCGTAATCAACGTCGCGCTCCCTTATCAGGACCTCACAATCATGGAGGCTTGTCTCGAATGCGGTGTCAACTATCTCGACACCGCCAACTACGAGCCCAAGGATGAGGCGCACTTCGAATACTCCTGGCAGTGGGCGTTCCGCGAGCGTTTCGAGAAGGCCGGTCTCACCGCAATTCTCGGCTGCGGCTTCGACCCCGGAGTTTCGGCCATCTTCGTGGCCTATGCCGCCAAACATCACTTCTCCGAGATGCGCTATCTCGATATCGTTGACTGTAACGCCGGCAACCACGGCAAGGCGTTCGCCACTAACTTCAACCCCGAGATCAACATTCGCGAGATCACTCAGAAAGGAAAATACTGGGAAGACGGCAAGTGGGTCGAGACCGAGAACCTCGCCGTGCACCAGCCCCTCACATACCCCAACATCGGCGAGCGCGAGAGCTACCTCCTCTATCATGAGGAGCTCGAGAGTCTCGTCATCAACTTCCCGACCATCCGCCGCGCGCGCTTCTGGATGACATTCGGTCAGGAATACCTGACTCACCTGCGCGTGATCCAGGACATAGGCATGGCCCGCATCGATCCGGTGCTCTATAACGGACAGGAGATCATACCGATCCAGTTCCTCAAGGCCGTTCTGCCCGATCCCGGCTCGCTCGGAGAGAACTACACAGGCGAGACCTCGATCGGATGCCGCATATCCGGCCTCGACAAAGAGGGTAAGGAATCGACCTACTACATCTACAACAACTGCTCGCACCAGGAGGCCTACAAGGAGACCGGCGCGCAGGCCGTGAGCTACACCACCGGCGTTCCCGCCGTGGTCGGTGCCATGATGTTCATGACCGGCAAGTGGGTGATGCCCGGCGTGCACAACGTCGAGGAGTTCGATCCCGATCCGTTCCTCGCTGCTCTTGCAGAGAACGGACTTCCCTGGCATGTGATCGTAGACGGTGATCTTGAATTCAACGATTGAACCGAAACCTCGACACATGAAACTGATTTCGATAGCTCTCGGGCTGGCAGGGGTGACCGCCCTTGCAGCCACCATGCCCACTCCCGGCTCCATCGCCACTTCGGGGCAGTCGACTCTTGTCGGCACGCCCCGGGGCACTGTGGCCGTGACGCCGCTGACTCCGGGCATATTCAAGATCTCGCGCATCCCCGCCGGCGAGAGGAAGTTCAGCTTCCCTCGCTCTCAGGCGTCTGTGCTCGCACCCTCGTCGGAGGGCGTCACATGGTTCGCCACTCCGACAGAGGTGATATTCAACTCTGACGAGACAACCGTCTCCGTCAACAGGCTCACGGGACGCACCGTCTTCCTCAACGCCGAGGGCGACACGATACTCGCCGAGGCCGGCGGTGTCGACAACTCAGGCGACGTGAAGCGGGTCTCGCTGCTCAACGGAGTGGCGCAGAACCTCTACGGCGCAGGAGAGCGCGGCCACTCGCTGCGCCTCAACGGCGACACGCTCGTCATGTATAACCGTCAGAACTACGGCTACGGAGCCGGCGATCCGCGGATCTCGCAGATGGGTATAACGATGCCCTGGTTTGTATCCGACGCCGGCTACGGCGTGCTCTTCGACGACTACAACCGCGCTGTCATGACACTCGGACGCGATTCGATTGTCTATGAGTCGGAGACCCCGAAACCGTTGTCTTATTACTTCGTCAACGGCGAAGGCTCGCTCGCAGGCGCGACCTCGCGCTTTACCGAACTGACCGGACGCCAGCAGCTTCCTCCGTTCTGGGCGCTCGGCTACATCACTTCCCGCTACGGTTATCACAACGAGCAGGAGGCTCTCGGAGCGATCGACTCACTGCGTCAGCGCGACTATCCTGTAGACGGAATCGTGTTTGATCTCTACTGGTATGGCAAGGAGACCGACATGGGTCGCCTCGAATGGAACCGCGACCAGTTTCCCGACCACCGCCGCATGCTCGACTCTCTCTCGTCCATGGGTGTGCACACCGTGCTGATCAACCAGCCCTATATCAACAAGATCGGCGCGATCGACAACTACAACACTCTCAGCGAGGCCGGAATGCTTGTCAAGGACTCCGCCGGCAATACCCACGATGTAACCACATGGGTGGGCGACGCCGGAATGTTCGACATCTCCAATCCCGCCACCCGCGAGTGGATGTGGAACCGTCTCAAAGATCTGACCGCCGAGGGTATCTCCGGCTGGTGGGGCGACCTCGGCGAACCCGAGGTGCATCCCCTCACCGCGGTGCACGCCAACGGCGAGACCGCATCGCAATACCATAACGTATACGGCAACGAGTGGTCCAAGACCATCTACGACGGCCTCCGCGAGGACTTCCCCGACATGCGCCCGCTGCTGATGATGCGCGGCGGCACAGCCGGTCTGCAGCGTTACAGCGTGTTCCCCTGGACCACCGATGTGTCGCGCAGCTGGGCAGGATTCGCGCCGCAGGTAGCCCTGATGCTCAACTCCGGACTCTCCGGACTCGGCTACATGGGTTCGGATGTCGGCGGGTTCGCTGTCGATCCCTCAGATCCGTATCAGCCCGAACTCTACGTGCGCTGGCTGCAGATGGGGGCATTCTCCCCGATGCTCCGCACCCACGCGCAGCTCAAACCGGAGCCTTACCACTATCCGCAGCATGACGCCATAATCAAGGACTTCATCCGCCAGCGTTATCAGTGGCTGCCCTACAACTACACCCTCGCCTACGAGAATACAGCCGAAGGTCTGCCGCTCGCGCGTCCGGTCAACTTCCACTCCGAAGGGGGCACGGTCGAAGCCAACGTCACCGACGAATATCTCTGGGGTCCGGAAGTGCTCGTCGCTCCAGTCTTCACAAAGGGGGCACGCAGCCGCAAAGTCTATTTCCCGGCCGGAAGCACATGGGTGAACTGGAACAAGCCGTCGCAGACCTTCGCCGGAGGCACGACCGCCACCGTGGCCGCGCCGCTCGACCAGATGCCGATGTTTGTAAAGGCAGGCAGTTTCATCCCGCAGTATATGCGTCCTGTGGCGAATACTTCGGAGTATGATCCGACCTTCTTGACCGTCAAGTATTTTCCGTCGCGAGAGGAATCGTCGTTCACCATGTTCGACGACAACCGGCTCAGCCCGACATCGCTCGCCGACGGTCAGTATCAGCTTACCACATTCTCGGCTGTTCCTCGCGGCCGCGGGTTCGAGATCGCAGTCTCGTCGGAAGGGTCATACCGCGGCATGCCTGCGGGCCGCATGATCACGCTTGAGGTGCCGGGAGTGGCATGTCCCTCCGCGGTAACACTCGATGGCAAGACTCTTGCAAAGGAGATGTCGCCCAAGGCTATACGCAATGCGGCGTGGGCATACGACGCCTCGACGCGCACGCTCGTCATCGGCTTCGGCTACGACTACACACCTCTTAAGCTCGTCATAGAGTAAGCTCTCTTTATACGTAACGTGAAGGCGGCATTTCCTTTGGAGATGCCGCCTTTTAAGATTAATTTGCATGCGACTGCAAGAATTGGGCAGTTATTGCCGCTATCTTTGCCCCCGAAAGGTCTGCTACCGGACCACAGCTTACATATCACTGCTGTATCACTATTGCTAACTACTGTATCACTATTGCTAAAACGAGGGAAGATGAAGAAGAAAGGGAGCACGTCAGATTTTGCCCGGCAACGCGACCGGGAGTTGTATGAGAGTTTTAAGGAAGTGCTGGCCACGTCGCGAGGCGTGGCTCTGCGCGACATGTTCGGAATGGCCGCCGCCCGGCCCGCGTCGCGCTTCTGGGTGAGCGAGGAACGAGCCGCCGCCGTCATAGGCGCGATGATGCGCGACGGTGTGGAGCCGGCCACCGCCGGCATGTTTGCCGGGCGGCGCGCCATGTATGAGGAACTCTTCTCGCGCGTCATCGCGAAGATGACCGCCGATCCGTCGCTGTGCATGACGCATGCTGTCGGCGAGGCGGTGTGCGAGCCGGCGCCATGCTTCTATCTCACCGAAAAATCGGCCAAGGTGATAATCTACCGCATACGCCGGCGTGCCGCTGCCGAACGTCTCATGAATTCTCTGACCCTTGATTCTGTGCCGTCATGATGGATGATCATTTCATTACTGAGGCTTCTTCCTGTGTGACGGCTGATGATGCCGTCAGGACGATTCTTGAGGAAAACGCCCGGCGCAATGCGGAAAACTCGCGGTTGTTCGACCCTGTGACCGGAGAGGGTTCTGTCGGAAGCCGTTTTCTCTTCGATGTCAGGGGGCTGTCAAGATCATGGCTTCCCGACACAATGCGCGGCGAGAGGATGATCGAGTGTCTTTCCGCATCGGGCGACGTCGATCTGTATCTAAGGAAAGAATTCGGACGCACTCCGACGCAGCGCGACCGGGAGCGGCTTGCATCGCGGCTCGACAGGCTGCGTATGCTCCACGACTTTCCCTACTGGGCCGCCACTCGCGCCTATATCAAAGACAAGCGTGGAGGCGACGACGTGCTCTTCCGTCTCAACAGGCCGCAGCGTAAGTTTGTGGAGCGTCTTGAGCGCATGCGCGTGGCGGGGCGTCCGATCCGTCTCATTCTGCTAAAGGCCCGCCAGTGGGGAGGCAGCACATGCTCGCAGCTTTACATGGCATGGCTTCAGCTTGTGCACCGCCGCGGACTCAACTCTCTCATCATAGCCCATCAGGGTGTGGGGAGCGAGGAGATAAAAGATATGTTCGACCGCATGATCGGCCGATATCCCCTCGCATTGCTCCACGACGAGGATGAAGACTGGAGCGAGCGGGAGAAGCGCGTGGAGTGGGTGGGCAGAACCCGCACCATGTTTCGCGTCCCCTCGCGCAACTGCAAGGTCAAGGTCGGATCGGCCGAGCGTCCAGATTCATGCCGTGGCGGCGACTACAGTCTTGTGCATTGCTCCGAGGTCGGAGTCTGGCGCAAGACGCTTGGCAAGACACCCGAAAGCATACTGCGTTCGGCATGCTCTGGCGTGCTGCTGCTGCCGATGACGATGATCGTCTACGAATCGACTGCCAACGGCACCGGCAACTTCTTTCATCGCGAATACGAGGCTGCGCGGCGCGGACAGTCGCAGTTCGAGTCGATGTTTGTAAGCTGGTACGAGATCGACCAGTATTCTCTCCCCCTCTCCGACGGCGAGCGGGAGTCGCTTGCCCGCAGACTTTGGGAGGGCCGCGGGTCAGAGACCGCGCCAGGCGACCGTGAGCAGCCGGGCCGTTACCTCTGGTGGCTCTGGGAGAGGGGTGCGACACTTGAGGCTATCGCCTGGTATGTGTCAGAGCGTTCCAAATATTCCGATCACGGTCTGATGGCCTCCGAATATCCGAGCGACGATGTCGAGGCGTTTGTCCACTCCGGCGCGCGCGTGTTCGACCGTTATTGTGTCGAGGCTCTTCGGGAGGGATGCCGCGCGGCTCCGATGCGCGGAGAGATCGACGCCGGCGGAGCCGCCGATGTCGGCGGGGCCTACGTTTCCGACAGCGACCGCCGCCGCATGTTGCGCGCGGTCTCTTTCCGGAGTCTGGGCTCTGGCGGATGGCAGGTGTGGGCTCTCCCCGAAGAGGAGAAAGATTTCAGGATTGCCGACCGTTATGTCGCCGTAGTCGATGTCGGCGGACGCTCGTCAAAGGCCGACTGGTCAGTAATCGTCGTGTTCGACCGAGCACCCATGGCCTCGGGTGGCGGACCGGAAGTAGTGGCGCAGTGGCGCGGTCACACCGATTTCGACATTCTGGCGTGGCGGGCCGCGATGGCCGCGTCATTCTATGGCAACGCCCTTCTTGTTATCGAGAGCAACACTCTCGAGACCCGCGATCCTGACCGCGAGGTAGACGGCGACCAGTCTAATTTCATTCTCAACCGACTCCGCGATGTCTACGACAACCTCTACGCGCGTCCGCGCAGCGAGGCCGAGGTGATGCGCGGAGCACCGACGCGTTACGGATTCCATACCAACGTCGCCACCAAGCCTATGGTGGTGTCGACGCTTGTCAAGGTCATACGCGAGCGATTGTATACAGAACGCGACGAGGCCTGTCTTGACGAATATCTCGCCTACGAGAGGCGTCAGAACGGTTCCTTCGGCGCGATTGCCGGATGTCACGACGATCTCCTGATGACGCGTGCGATCGGTCTTCATATCTGTTTCCATGAACTCGACACGCCGCGCCGAGTGGCCGCGACAGCCGCTCCCGGAGCGTACACTGCCCGTGGCGTCCGCTCCGGATTTTCGGTGTGGTAATATGGTTTTGTCAACGGAATTGTAGAAAAATGACACAAAATAGGTTCAATCTTATCATGTTGTAAGAATATTTTAATAAAATTTGAAAATTATTTTGTTAAATAGTTTAAAATTTATATTTTTGTAAAACAAGAGACGTCCCGTAGCGTGGGTTTTGCCCGCGATAAAACAACCCACAGACCATACTTTCCGCTGTGGTGAAAACTAATCGGCCCGAAGGAAGGCGGGCATTAACATCAGATCGAATGAATTTAATTTCTACAAGAAGACTTGCCGTTGTAGTTTCAGCCGGAGTGATTCTGCCTCTGGCTGCGCATGCAGTCAAACCCTACAAACCGGAGATATCCGCCGGATTCTCACTCAATTCCGAGAACAAGGGAGTGGTGAGCCTGACCGTGACTGCCCCGTCGGCCGAGAGTGTCACAACCAGCATGGGCTGGATGACCTTTGAGAGTGCGGGAGATCCGCTCCCCGAGGATACAAGAATGACAGTGACTGTCACACGTACCTGTACCTCACTGGGAGAAAGCAAAATACCGGTAGCCACAATCGAGAATGTCGAACCCGGACAGGTGCTTTCTTTCGATGATGATCAGAATGAATATCCTCATCAGACTGGATACAGTTACACGTATTACTGCAAGGCGGCCGTTGTCTCCGACGGCTCCGGCGATGAGTCGACCGAGGTCAGCGCAAGCGTGAAGTTCGGCATAACTCCCGACATGGCATCTTCATGCGTGGTGACCGAAAACGCCGACGGATCGGTTACTGTGGAACTGGTCGCGCCCTCCACATATAATTCTACAGAGCCTATTCCGGTCGATCTCGACGTCATGGAGGTGTATCGTCTGGGAGAATACGACAGCAGTCCCTCTTCAGGCGCCGAGCCGTTTGTGGTCATTACATCGCCGCAGAAAGGTGAGACTGTGCAGTTTACAGACGACGCTCCGGCAGTTGACCGTCTCAATAACTGGTATGTCAAGGTGAAATGCTCACTTGGCGAGACCGGCAGGAAATATACCGGATGGGTGGGTTACGACAAGCCGCGTCCGGTCACCGGAGTTTCGGCATCAGTCGGGCCTGACGGTGTCGCGCTTGCATGGACGGCTCCATCTTCCGGACAGAACGATTACAACGGCAGCAAGTTTGATCCGACGCAGACCCGCTACCGTATTTATCGTGTGTTCGACTACAGCACGGATACCTGGGTGATGATAGCTGAGGATATTTCCGAGACCGTGTATCTTGATTCAGGTGAGGATCTGTCGGAGCCGGTGAAGATAAACTATGCCGTAGTGGCATACAATACTGTGGGGACGGCTTCATCGGCACATCCGAACAATACACTGGCTTCGACGCAGCCATATGTGGTCGGACCGCAATATACTCTTCCGTTTGAGGAGAATGTGTCGGAAGACAAAAAGACCGACAGATTGTGGCTGGCGGATGACAACAGTGGCACTTGGGTGTTCCGCAAACCGTTTGTCGTCGGCAAGAGCTACACTCCGACCGCAACTGTCGAAGGTCCCGGGGGCGCCGGTGTGCTCGGTGTCAACTATACAGACTACGGTTATCCGAAAGCAGATGTCAAGAATGCCCTGACGTCGCACTCCATCGACTTTTCGGATGTCGCTTCCCCGGTGCTGAAGTTCAGCTACTATGCCATTCCTTCGAACGACACGCAATTCGAGGTCCGCGCCGTGGCCGACGGCGATACTGTGGTGCTCCGCACTATAAAAATATCGGAAGGGATAACCTTTAGCGGCTTCTCGTGGGAGAACGACAACTGGCGCGAGGTGACGATCGGTCTCGAAGAGTTCGGCGGAGCCAAGGATTTCAGAATCGTGTTCGCTTCCTGGTATGAGAGCGCGGCTCACACCACCATGATCTCGGGCGTCAGCATCGTCGACAAGGGTGAGGAGACAGGTCTGTTCATAGTCGACGGTGTCAAATATGCCGTAATTCCTCTTGAGAACCAGATCATGGAGAATTATTCCGATGATCTTCCGGCTGACAAGGTGGCGGCGATAAAATATGTGGGCGACGCTCCCGAGGCGTCGGTGCCGCAGACAGTCAACGGATATGGAGTCGATTATCTCGTAGAGAGAGTGGCCGAGCGTGCGTTTGCCGGCAATATGGCTGTACGTGAGGTTTCCGTAGCCGCGCACACCACTGACGAGGCTGCGTTCGAAGGCTGCCCGTCGCTCGAGAAGGTGTCGCTTCTCGAAGGTGTGAGAGTCATCGGTTCGCGTGCGTTTGCCGACTGTGTCTCGCTGAAGAGGGTCGAATTCTTCTCTACTCCCGTGCCTGAAGTGGCGGCCGACGCATTCACAGGCATCCATGAGGAGTGCACCGGTTCATGTCCGGCCGAGGATTACGCCGACTACATCGCGCACGAGTCGCTCAGGTCGATCGCGTTTGAACCTCCCACAGGCGTAGGCCTTCTGTTTGACAATGCGGCTACAGCCGATGTCTTTACTCTCGACGGCGTATGCGTGCTTCGTCAGGCTGAGGCATCCGACATCGCCACGCTCGCGCCGGGCGTCTACATCGTCCGTGCCGGAGGCCGCGCGGTCAAGACCGTGATCCGCTGATCACACCGCATCGCATGCCATGATTTAAGCATCCATGACGGAGGCCGGAAGCCCTTTGCTTTCGGCCTCCGCTGTGTGTCGTCCGGACGGGATTCCCCGTATTGCACCTGTACAATTGCACCTGTATATGTAGATTCCATTCACCTGTATATGTCGGACTGTTTGGCTGATTGCAACTTTTTTACTATTTTTGCGTATTTAAGTATGCAGGGCTTCCGGACATGCCGTCGGTTTTGTGCCGGAGTGCCTGCATGTGCTGTAAGAAAAGCTCTAAAAAGTTCTAAAGACTCAAGAAGTGGAACAGAAAGAACAGGCGCAGCCCGACAGGTCGAGACAGGTCCTGGAGGAAGCTGCCAACTCTGAATACAAATATGGCTTCACGTCCGACATCGACACCGAGATCGTGCCTCCCGGTCTCGACGAGGAGGTGGTGCGTCTTATATCGACCAAGAAAGGTGAGCCCGAATGGCTTCTCGATTACCGTCTGAAGGCATTCCGCTACTGGCGGACTCTTACGCCTCCGCAGTGGGCGCACCTGCAGATACCTGAAATCGACTTCCAGGCGATAAGCTATTATGCCGCTCCGAAGCAGAAGGAGCTCAAGAAGAGCATGGACGAGGTCGATCCGGAACTTGTGAAGACTTTCAACAAGCTCGGCATCTCGCTCGAAGAGCAGAAGCATCTCGCCGGAGTGGCGGTAGACGCTGTGCTCGACTCCGTGAGCGTGAAGACCACACACCGCGAGCGGCTTGCCGAACTCGGGGTGATCTTCTGCTCGATGTCGGAGGCTGTAAGAGACTACCCCGAGCTTGTCCGCAAGTATCTCGGTTCGGTGGTCGGATACCGCGACAATTTCTATGCCGCGCTCAACGCCGCTGTCTTCTCCGACGGTTCTTTCGTCTACATCCCCAAGGGAGTGCGCTGTCCGATGGAACTCAGCACATATTTCCGAATAAACGCCTCAGGCACAGGTCAGTTCGAGAGAACTCTCATAGTGGCCGACGATGACTCCTATGTCAGCTACCTCGAAGGTTGCACCGCGCCGATGCGCGACGAGAACCAGCTTCATGCCGCCGTGGTGGAGATCGTGGTCGAAGACCGCGCCGAGGTGAAGTATTCGACAGTCCAGAACTGGTATGCCGGCGACCGCGAAGGCCGGGGCGGAGTGTTCAACTTTGTCACCAAACGCGGACTCTGCCGCGGACACCGCTCCAAGATATCGTGGACGCAGGTCGAGACCGGTTCGGCGATCACGTGGAAGTATCCGGGGTGCGTGCTGAAAGGCGACGAGAGCGTCGGCGAGTTCTACAGTGTGGCGCTTACCAACAACCGCCAGCAGGCCGACACCGGAACGAAGATGATACATATAGGCCGCGACTCCCGCAGCACCATCGTCAGCAAGGGCATATCGGCCGGAGAGTCGCAGAACAGCTACCGCGGTCTCGTGCGCGTTGCAAAAGGTGCGTCGGGATGCCGCAACTATACCCAGTGCGACTCCCTGCTGATGGGCGACAGGTGCGGGGCGCACACGTTCCCCTATATCGAGGTCGGCAACGACACATCGACCGTAGAGCATGAAGCCACGACTTCGAAGATCAACGAAGAGCAGCTCTTCTACTGCCGCCAGCGCGGCATCCCGACCGAGCAGGCCGTCGGCCTTATCGTCGGAGGCTACACGCGCGAGGTGATGAACAAGCTCCCGATGGAGTTTGCCGTCGAGGCGCAGAAGCTTCTGCAGATATCACTTGAAAACTCTGTGGGATGATAGAGCGCATCATAATAATCGACGGCATAGACCCGCAGACGTTCTACGGCCCTAACAACAGCAACATATCGCTCATCCGCAATCTTTTCCCCAAACTGCGTGTCGCCGCGCGGGGAAATGTCATCAAGGTGATAGGCGAGGAGAGCGAGACCGCGGAGTTCGAGCGCAAGATCAAGGAGATCGAGGCGTATGCCTCCAAATACAACAGTCTCAACGAAGACGCCATAATAGACATAGTGCGAGGGGAGGCTCCGGCGCGCCGCGACGCCTCGGGTGTGATAATATACGGCCAGAACGGAAAGCCGATCTCCGCCCGCAACGCCAACCAGGCCCGCATGGCACGGAGCTTCGACGAAAACGACCTGACGTTCGCGCTCGGACCGGCCGGTACCGGAAAGACGTATATCGCCATCGCGCTTGCGGTCAGGGCGCTGAAGAACCGCGAGATCCGCCGCCTCATTCTGTCGCGACCGGCGGTCGAGGCCGGCGAGAAACTCGGTTTCCTGCCCGGCGACATGAAAGACAAGATCGACCCTTATCTGCAGCCGCTCTACGACGCGCTTGAAGACATGCTCCCCCCTCTGAAACTCAAGGAGTATATGGAGGCGGGCACCATACAGATCGCCCCGCTGGCATTTATGCGAGGACGCACGCTCAACGATGCCGTCATCATACTCGACGAGGCGCAGAACACCACCACCCAGCAGATGAAGATGTTTCTCACCCGTCTGGGCATGAACTCGAAGATGGTCGTGACCGGCGACGTGACGCAGATCGACCTGCCCCGCTCCACCCGGAGCGGACTCCTTTCCGCCCTCCGCATACTGCGCGGGGTCAAAGGTATCGGCATAATCGAATATGAGAAGAAAGATATCGTGCGCCACCCGCTTGTGCAGCGGATCGTCGACGCGTACGAGTCAGTGAAAGATACAGAAACAGAAGAAACAGAATAATAACGATGATACAGAAAGGTGACACCGTCAGGTATCTCAACGCTGTCGGCGGGGGAAAGGTGGTCCGTGTCGAGGGGCGCATAGCCTATGTAGACGACGACGGATTCGAGACCCCCGTGCAGACGAGCGATCTGGTGGTGGTTCTTCCCGCAGGCCACGAGCCTGAGGGCCCGGGCCGGAAAATGTTCGACCAGAAGGCGTTCGACACCGGCCGTACATCCGTGCGCGAGATTGCCGCGCCGGTTTCCGCTCCCGTTGCCGCCGCTCCGGAGCAGGAGGACTTCCCGGTCGAGGAGACCGAATATGGTGACGACATGACTCTTGTGCTCGCTTTCGAGCCTGCCGACATAAAGAAGCTTTCGGATACGCGCATCGATGCGCTGTTTGTCAATGATTCCAATTATTTCGTTACTTATCAGTTCCTGCGCCGCGACGGTGAGACGGGATGGACGGTGGCGGCCTCGGGAGAGGCGGCTCCCAACGAAGTGGTGACTCTCGGATCATATACGCAGCAGTCGGTCGGCGAACTCGAGCGGATTGTCTTTCAGGCCATGGCCTGCAAGCGCGACCGCACGTTCGCGGTCAAGATGCCGGTCAGCGTGTCGCGAAAGCTCGATCTCACCAAGTTCTTCAAAGTGCATTGTTTCCGCCCCGGCGTATATTTCGACACTCCGGTGATCGAAGTGCAGCTTGTGGCGGAGAAAAGCCGCAGGAAATGAAAGAAAGATGGTGGAGCGCCCCTATGGAGGGCGACGGCGGCAAGACCGTCATAGTCACTGGCCGTGACTTCGTTGAGAAGATCATGGATTCCGGAAAGTTTCCCTATCTTGTGCGTGTGTCTTGGCGTTACAACGCGCTGCCCGACGGCTTTCCCGACGAGGCCGATGCCGAACTCATGGGCCGCGTGGCCGATGCGCTCGACGAGACATTCCGCGCCGACAAGGCCGCTTATATCGTGGCCATATACACCGGCGACGGACGCCGCGACTGGCTCTTCTACACAGGTAGTCTCGGGGTTTTCGGAAAAGTCTTCAACCGGGCTCTCGCCCCGATCGAGGAGACTGTGCCGTTCGAGATCGAGGCCCAGTCAGATCCGGAATGGACCGAATATCGCGAGATGCGCGAACTTACCTATATTCCGGCCGACGACGACGAGCAGTGACGGGTCCGGCCATGCGGCTTTATGTCGCCGCGAATCATGGATGCAACATCAATAATCAAATCTAAATACAGTTAACCTTATGAAAAAAAACGTTCTAATGTTTTTCCTGTGCCTGTGCGCCGTCATTCCGGCTCTGCACGCGCAGGTTGTGACTACAGAGCCTGATCCTCTGCAGGAGGATTCGCAGAATGTCGTGATATATTTCCACGCCGACCAGGGGTCGAAAGGTCTGGCGGGCATGCCCGCCGATACGCATATCTACGCTCATACGGGTGTAAATGTGGAGTCGACCGACGGTACCGTGACCGAATGGAAATATACGCCCGAATGGGAGGAAGATCTTCCGAAATATCAGCTTGAATATGTGAGTCCCGATCTCTGGAAGCTCAATATCGGCGACATCCGTGAGTATTACGGGGTCGCTCCGACTGAGACCGTGAAGCAGCTCTGCTTCGTGTTCCGCAACACCGGCGGAACAAAGGAGGGGAAAGGTGAAGGTGGAGCCGATATACTTGTCGATGTGCTCGACAGCGGTTTCCAGCTCGCTTTCTCGAAGACACGCCAGAGCAATGTGATGAACACCGCGACTTCCGTGCGCTTCAATGCCACGACTACTGTCGAGGCTGACATCGAGATATATGTCGGCGACACCAAGGTGAGCGAGGCAGCTCAGTCGAAAAGCCTGCAGTGTGTCTATAAGTTCTCCGAGGAGGGCACCTATATTGTAAAGGCGGTGGCAAGCGCCGACGGCAAGATTCTTGAAAAGAGCATCCGTATGGTCTATGTGCGCCCCTCGGCCGAGGCTGCGGACGCCACTATTCCGCCGATGGGTCTGACGAAGAATGATGACGGCACATATACGTTCTGTCTCGCCGCTCCCGAGAAGAATTCGGTCATGGTAATCGGTTCGTGGGACGGATATGTCGGCAGCAACGACTATGTGATGGATTATGTCGACGAGATGATCGAAGGCGTGCCTTTCCGTTATTTCAAGGTGTCGATCCCATCGGCCGAGACAGGATCTGAATTCGGATATTACTATCTTGTCGACGGCACCACCGCTGTCGGCGATCCTTACGCACGCCTTGTGCTCGATCCTTACAACGACAAATATATCTCGGCTGAGGCATACCCCGATCGTCCGGCGTATCCCGACGGACTTGTGCCTAACAATACTCTCATAGCATGGCATGCCGACGGTCTGCTCAGCTACAATTGGAACACATCGGGATTCAAGGGCGCGTCGAAAGACAATCTTGTCATCTATGAGCTCCTTTTCCGCGACTTTACCGGCACAGAGGGGGAAGCCCGCGGCAACGGAACCGTTCGTCAGGCCATAGATAAGCTCCCTTATCTGAAGAGTCTCGGTATCAACGCCATCGAGCTTCTGCCGATCAATGAGTTCAATGGCAACAACTCGTGGGGCTACAACCCCAACTTCTATTTCGCCATCGACAAGGCGTATGGCACTCCGCAGGATTACAAGGAGTTTATCGACAAGTGTCATGAACTTGACATTGCAGTCATCCTCGACGTCGTGTTCAATCAGTCTGACGGTCTGCATCCCTGGTATCAGATGTATTCAAAGACTGCCAATCCCTTCTATAACGCTACCGCTCCCCATGCCTACAGTGTGCTCAACGATTGGAACCAGGGCTATCCCCTTGTGGAACGCCAGTGGCGCGACATGCTTCAGTTCTGGCTCAGCGAGTACCGCGTCGACGGTTTCCGTTTCGACCTCGTGAAGGGTCTCGGCGACAACACTTCGTATGCCAATTCGGGCGATGCCGCCACCAATGCGTATAACGCTACCCGCGTGGCACGCATGAAGAGACTTCACGACGCCATGCGCGAGGTCAACCCCGACGCATACTTCATCAACGAGAACCTCGCCGCCGCCAAGGAGGAGAACGAGATGGCCGAAGACGGCGAGCTCAACTGGGCCAACGTCAATGATGCCGGCTGTCAGTTCGCTATGGGATATTCATCGAGTTCGTCGCTCAACCGCATGTGGGCGGTCAAGGACAGCCGTACGGCCGGCAGCACTGTGGCATATCTCGAGAGCCACGACGAGCAGCGCCTCGGCTACAAGCAGGACACCTGGGGCATAGCCGGAGTCAAGGGCAACCACAAGGTGAGCATGCAGCGTCTCGGCTCGACCGCGGTGCAGATGCTCCTCGTGCCCGGATCGCATATGATCTGGCAGTTCTCCGAAATGGGCAACGCGCAGAACACCAAGGCCGACAACGGCGACAACAATACAAGCCCGAAAATCGTGAACTGGGCTCTGCTCGATGACCCCGACAACGCCGGCCTTGTGCAGAACTATCGCGAGCTGATCGGCATTCGCCTCAATAACCTCGAGCTTTTTGCAGAAGATGCAGATTACAATCTGAATCTCGCCACCTGGGCGCAGGGCCGCACCATGTCGTCGGTCTCTGCCGACAAGGAGCTTTATGTGGTGGTCAATCCTAATGTCAGCGTGCCTGTGACAGTGACTGTCAACTTCCGCAGCGACGACAACGGCACTTATCATTTCGCCTCGAAGAGCTTTGATTCAGAACCTGAGTTCGATGCTGCGGCAAAGACTGTGACCGTCCCCGCCAACTGCTACGCCGTAGTTTCGACAAAAAACATCACCGGAGTCGGCGATGTGGTGTCGGAGGCGATCGGATCTACACGCATCTTCCCCGAGGCCGGCGCGATCCGCGTGGTCAACTGCGCCGGAGCTGTTGATGTCTATACTGTCGACGGAGTGCGTGTGGCCGCTTCCTATGGTGACTGCACACTCGATGTGGCAGCGGGCACTTACGTGGTCCGCGCCGGGGGCAAGACCGCAAAAGTTGTAGTGAGATAACCCCGAAAGACAATGCAGCCGGCCCTGAATCTTCCGGAATCCGGGCCGGCTGCTCTCTTTTGTAAATGTGAAATGCATGGGATTTTAACTTAAAAATGTTAAAATTCAAAAAGATTAATCAAAAACCGGAAAAAATCCGTTAAAAATTTGCGAGGTAAATAAAATTTATATTACCTTTGCATCGTTTTTGATAGCAAATACATTGTTTTATTATTTTAAATTCTAAAGAGATGAAGAAATTGGTTTATTCGCTCGCTGTTCTCTTCAGCGTAGCTCTCGTATCTTGCGGCGGCAACAAGGCTGCTGAGGCAACTGACACTGACACTCTCGTTGCAGCTGAGGAAGTTGTTGACACTCTCGTTGACACTGCAGCTCAGACTGAGACTATCGTAGAGGCTGCTGCCGCTGAGGTTGTTGAGGCTCCCGCCGACAGCGCAAAATAAATTCGCGCTCAGAACAGCCTGACGAAAGTCAAGTTAAAGATGCCGGAAATTCCATCGGAATTTCCGGTTTTCTTTTTGCATCCCGCCGGGCAGGCTCCTCCGGATTTGGCTGATTCGCGCCAAATGGTTATCTTTGCATCTCAAACAACCTCAAAACCAGGATTCCGATGAATAAGAAATTCAAGACCCTCTTGATAGCGGCCATCGCCGTGCTCGTTTGCCTTATCGCGCTTGTCGTGGTCCTTATCGTCAGAAACAACAGCAATACGCATGCAGTCAATCAGGCCACGGCCCGCGCAGACAGTCTCGCCATAGCCAATGACCAGCTCCTGCTCACCAACGAGTTCAATCAGCTCAACGCTGATTTCAGCCAGTACGAAGGGCAGCAGGTCTATCTCAAGAATGACTCGCTTGTCCAGAAATACAACGAGGCGCGCATGAAGGTCGAGGGCCTCATCCGCGAACTCGACGAGGAGAAGCGAAGCCACAGCAAGGATCTCAATGCCAGCCGTGCGAAGATAAAGAAACTTGAAGGGGAGATCGCCACTCTCAAGAATATAGTGCGTCACTATCTTGAGGAGATAAAGCGTCTCGGCGAGGAGAACGCCGGCCTCAAGCAGGAGATCGAGCAGGTGCAGCAGCGCAACGAGCAGTTGTCAAGCCAGGTGACTCAGGCCACTTCTGTCAACCGCGAGCTAACGCAGACCGTGCAGCTTGCCAGAAAGCTCAATATCACCGGAGTGTCGTTCCACGCCTACAACAAGAAGGGTAAAGTCGAGAAAAACATCACCAAGGCCCGCCAGCTCGGCGTCAGCTTTACGGTGAGTCCCAACAATACGGCGTCGGCGGGCATGAAGACTTTCTACATGCGCATCATCTCGCCCGAAGGCGCGCTGCTCGGCGGCGGAGGCAACTTCCAGGTAGACGGCCAGACGGTGCAGTCCACCGCTTCGCGACAGGTGGAATATGCCAACGACGAGATACAGGTGTCGATCTACTGGGATGTAAACACTACGCTGACCCCCGGCGACTACACGGTTGAGGTGTTCTGCGACGGATACCGGCTCGCCTCGCGCCACTTCACGATGAAGAAATAATTTGGTGCATTCGCGAAAATGTATTAACTTTGCAACTGCTTCGAGAACGTCGTGCGGCCTTCCGCGCCGCGCAGACGCATCTGAAGCCTATAGGATTGTCTTATGGTGTAATGGTAGCACTGCAGTTTTTGGTTCTGCCTGTCCAGGTTCGAATCCTGGTAAGACAACCACAACAGACGGACTGTGCCGGATTACGGCGCGGTCCGTTTCCGTTTTTATGCTTCTGTGATTGCGTTCGGCAGATACCCTATGTGCGTTTTGTGAACAGGCTTTCGAACAGGGGTTTGTCGGGAACTTCGGAGGCGCGTATGCGCGTGCGGATGCGGGTCCACATCATATAGTAGTTCCCTTTGCTGACCGATAGGAGCAGACATGTCGACTGGCTCGACAGACCTGCGAGCGAACAGAGCATCAGCCTGACGTACTGTTCGTTGAATTTCGGGAACTGTTTCCTGATCTTCGATGCGATGCCGTCGTTGCGCTCGTCGAGACGCCGCTCTATCTCGTCGAAAATGTCGCCGTCGCGCAGCGAACGCAGTTCGCGGTTGAATTCCGTCTCGATCTCTTTCAGTGACTGCTCGTCGGTGACTTTGAAATATTCGCGGCTTATCTGGTTGAGACGCTGCATGTAGAAGTCGAGGATGACGTTGATCCACTTCTCTTTATGTTCATCGTGCCGCTCATCTTCGGCAGTCCCGGTGTCGGAATCTTTGCTGTCGGAACCTTTGCTGACGGAGTCTTTAGTGTCGGAGTCTTTAGTGTCGGAATCTTTGCTGTCGGAGTCTTCCCCGCAAGCGGATTTCGTCTTATCTCCGTCAGAGAGGAGTTCGCCGGCAAGCAGCGCGACATCCTTGATCTCGGTCTCGGTCTTTAGCGACTTGTTGCGGCGGTAATACACGACCAGCAGGGTGACAAGCAGAGCGATCAGCATCACGCCTCCGCACACCGACACGGCCACGGCGAGACGTCGGTGCTTTTCCTCGGCGTCGCGGGCCTTGCGCTCGTAAAACCGGCGTTCCGTATATTCCAGTGAGTTCGACAGCGATTCTCCCGTCTTGTCATATTCCAGAGCGAGAGTTTTCTTGGTGGCTTCGAGTGCCCGTCGGCAGTCGCCGGCAGATTCGTAGCTGTCGGCCATGCACTTCCAGTATTGTATGTCGGTTGAGGCCGCCGGGGTCGAGAACCATAGCGTCGCGCTGTCGGGCATCGCGTTGTGCCAGTAGATCTCGCCGATATGCACGGAGTCGCCTGCCGTCAGAAGACCTGCTCTGACTGTCGGCGAGATACGCCTGAAATGCGCCAGAGCATCCTTGTATTCTCCGCGCACACGGCATATGTCGGCGGAAAGAAGGCTATGGTGTGCCATCTCGGCAATGTCGCCCTGTTCGGCGAAGTCGAGAGCGGATCGCAGCAGTATCAGGGCGGAATCGTTATCTTCATGCGAATATTCGCTGGCGAGATCGAGAGCTGCGTAGAAAGCGTTTTTTCTCATCCCGGCCTTATTGTAGAGTTCTACCGCCTGTCGCCGGTGTATCCGCGAGACCTTCAGATTGAAAACCTCTCTGTATGCGTCTGCCAGAAGCTCGTGAGCGCGCGCGCCATACATATCATGACCGATGGCTTTCGACAGTTCATTTGATTCGAGACCTCTCTCGACCGCCTTGTGCATGTCGCCGTTTTTGAATGCCGCATATCCCGAAAAATACAGACCCTCTGCTTCTCTTTTTCTGTCGCCCGTTTGTCTGAAAAACGCTATGGCGCTTTCTATGCCGGTTGTGTCTTTGACCGCGACATGTTTCATTCTGCATGCCTCGGCATCCCGCAATGCCGATAAAGCGGACTGCGTCTCCTGTGAATCATTGTTGTGGCACGCGCATAATGCCGCTGTCAGGACTGAGGTCAATATGGACGTCACGAGTCGGAAAGTCTGTCGGAAAAGTCTCATGGCGCAAATATAACAAATAATTCCGAAGAGTCACCCTCGGAAATATCAGATAATTTGTGGTCGGACACCTGATCTGCCGATTATAAACTAAATTTACAAATATTAACATAATTAAAATTTATTAATAATCTGTTTGCATCTCGTGTATTCAGCGCAACAGGCCGTGATGCCTCATGAAATAACTGTTAGGAAAGGTCGTGATAAAACTAACAGAGTGTTAAAATGCTTGATTTTGTGAAATATATGATTAGGTTGCGGCAAGGATTGAAATTTGGATTTCTTGAAGTGCCGAACTATCTTTGCAATGTCATCGGACAGCCGACCTTCTGCTGCAAGATGACAAGGTACCTTTAAAAACAATGATCATGAGAAAAACAATAATCAGTCTGTCGGTATTGGCATTCGCCGCATGTTGCCCTATATGCTCGCTCGCGGATATGCCGGCGATGCTCGGCAGGATTATCCGGGGCAAGACAGTCAACCCCGGCAAGACAGATAAAAAGACAACTGTTCCGAAGCGGTCGAAAGATCCGGTCAACATACCCATAAGTACCGAACGGTTCAGACCAACCACCGAAGGAAACAGTGCCGATGATATATTCTGCTTCTACTGGATGCGCCGGATAGTCATAAACACTACGTCGGGCAACGGAGAGGTAAGAATATTGATAAAGACCCCAGACAATCCGGGCGGACGTCTATACAGACTCGCTTCGGGCAGTCCGCTTGAATTCCCGGTTTCGGGAGAGACAGGAGATTACAGTGTGGAGGTGAAAACCTCACGCGGTCTCTGGTGTACATTCGAGTTCGAGATAGTGGACTGATCGGCGGATGTCGCACAGGCGGCGGGACGCACGGCTGTCAGGGAAAAGATGATATAAACAAGTGTCTAACTAAAAAATAAAAGTTATGAGAAATTCAACACTCATCGCGATGGCGATAGCCGTCATCCCGTCAGCCGCGTCAGCCGCGGATCTGATTCCCGAGCAGTTCACTATCGGAAACCGCGCCTTTGTGCATCCTCTCGAGTACGTCTCTTTCTCTTTCGACGGAGGTGTGGCGTTAGGCGAGAATCCTTCGGCCTACGTTACCTGTGACGGAGAAAAAGTAGTCGAGGCAAGTTCGTTCGAGGTCAACAATTGTGAGGGCCGTAAACGCACTCAGGGCTGGGTGAATGTCTATTTCGACAAGACTCTCCTTCCGCTTGGCAAGGACTACAATTTTGTGGTCGAACCGGGGGCGGTGGTTTCCGAGAGCGATCCGACGAAGACCACAGATCTGCTGACGGTGCCCTTTTACGTCCCCGCCGACCTCGGGGATATCACAAGCTCGACGCTGACTCCGGGAGAGACAGTCACGTCATTGTCTATGGTATGGGTTTACTGGGGAACGGAAACAGATCCGATCGGCGAACCGGAGTGGATACTCTACCGTGACGGAGAAGAGGAAGGCCGTTATCAGGCACATGTCGCGTGGGACTGGGATCTCGGTCAGGCATATGTCAAATTCGACGGGGACAAGTATTTCGACAAGGATGTGGAGTATTCTCTGGTGCTTCCGGCCGGCAGCGTATCTTCATGCTATCGCACGGATATCGTCAACCGCGAGGTGCGTCTGGATTTCATCGGAGGTTATGAAAAGAAGGAGCAGCCAGATCCGATATACTACCACAGTATCCGAGTGGAGGTTGACGAAGACTGCCGTCTTTGGGAGGTGGGTTTCCAGTTCGATCGTATGGTCTGGCCGCTCGACGGGGCAAAGATGATGGTTTATGACTACGAGAGCGGCGAACTGCTCGTGCAGGAAGATGTGCATGTCAACACTATGATCAACTGCACGGAGATATATGCAGACTTCGGCGGCTATCAGCTTGAGCCTATGAAAGGATACTGCTTCTCGATTCCGGAAGGAATGCTTGTCACTGTAGATGGCGAACCTGTATTGAATCCGCTGCTGTCATACAGTTTCGATGCACCGAGCGGTGTCGCGTCGGTGAACGATGATGAAGATGCCTCTCCGCTCTATGATCTGTTCGGAAACCGTATCCATAATCCGCAGCGAGGATCTGTATATATACGCAACGGTCACAAAATCATATGGTGAGATTATGAAGACTGCAGTCAAACCGTTGTTGTTGTGGCTGTTTGCCGCAATCGCAAATCCGGCAAATGCCGAAGATCCGCAGTCCCCTGCTCCAAGCGAGCCGGACGGTATTATCGGAGGACATGAATATGTGGATCTCGGGCTTCCGAGCGGCACGCTATGGGCTACGTATAATGTGGGAGCCACTTCTCCGTATGAGGGTGGAGACTACTTCGCATGGGGCGAGGTGGAGCCTAAAGATGATTTCACGTGGGAAAACTACAAGTTCTTCGAAGGTTATGAAGTAGATCCAAACAATGGGGAATGGGCAGTTCTGAAAGACATAGGCAATAATATCTGCGGGACAGAATATGACGCCGCCAGACATCAGTGGGGAAGCGGCTGGAGATTGCCGAGCGATGAGGAACTGTATGAACTCAGAATGGTGTGCTGGAACAAATATACTACGGAAAACGGAGTCAGAGGCTGCCGTGTATATGGTCCTAACGAACATAGTATATTTTTGGCTATCAATAGAGTCGGACCTCTGTGGTATGGTGGACCGGACTTTTTCGATGGCATGGATTCCGCTTTCTGGGGCGGAGATCTGGCTCCGGAATATGGATATAACGGTCGGCCGATTGAGCCAAGCAACCGCGCAATGTCCATTTTGGTTCAAACCGGTACAGACATGCAGCTTTCGGATTGTCGAAGGGCAAGCGGAGCACTGGTCCGTGCCGTCGTAAATCCGGATGAAGCCGATGTCTCCCCGATTGAAAGCTACAACTGCGACATAACCATTTCATACAGAAACGGCAGTATAGTCGTAGACGGGGCGGAAAGCAGTTGCCGGATAAACCTGTCAGACCTTTCCGGACGCTCAATTGTCTCGATGCCTGTAGGTAACGGCATCTGCGAGTCGACTGGCGTGTCGGACGGAATATACCTCGTGTCTGTATCCGATGGTAAGACGATATTGAAAACTCAGAAAATATCTATCAGGCATTAATTTGCGAAACGATATGCCTTTGTGAGGGCGTGTCATAATTGATTTTGCCGGCATATTAAGCCGGAATCCAATTATGACACGCCTTCAATATCCTGTTTTTGACGAGTCGTGGATTTTTAGTAATTTTGCATAAAATCCATATTTATGTCAGAAGCAATAGCCGTTTGGGGTAAGGATAGAGTAGTTCATTTTCTCTGGCAGCATGTGCTGCTTGTCATTTCTCTTTATGTCATGACTCTCGGGGTGGCACTGTGCGTGCGCAGTTGCCTCGGCAGCAGTGTCATCTCGTCGTTGCCGATGGCTTTTTCGATGGCCGGGGCTGACGGGTTGGTTCCTGCTCTGACGATAGGGGAATACACCAATATCATGAACATGATGCTTGTGTTCGCGCAGATAGCCGTACTGCGACGCAGGTTCGAGCCGGTCCAGCTGTTCCAGTTGCTGATCGGTTTTCTTTTCGGTGCGCTCATAGACCTCAACATGGCGTTGACTTCGGTTTTCGACTACTCGTCGCTTCCTGTGCAGATCGCGGCGCAGGCTGTTGGTTGTACGGTCATGGCTTTCGGCATCTCGATGGAGGTGCGTTGCGGTTCGGTGACTATGCCGGGCGAGGGGATACAGGTTGCGGTCAGCCGTGTGACCGGCATGCCGTTCGCAAAGACAAAGATCATAATAGACTGTACGCTGGTGGCGCTTGCCGTGGCGAGCGGTTATTGCTTCTGGGGCCGGTGGCAGTGGAGCATAATCGGCCCCGGAACGCTGTTCGCTATGTTTTATGTCGGATGGATGGTAAAGGTTTTCGGGCGTCATATGGCCTGGTTTGACCGTCTGCTCGGCTATCGACCCGGTTTCCGCAGATACGTCTGCGGCCTTGCCCGCTTTCTCTTCACGACCACTAAAGGCCACTAATCTCTCAGACAGCCGACAGGCACGACCAAGACCCCGTCTTCCCGTCGGTAAGCGTAATCTCCGACGGCTGTAAGCACCATTAGGAAAGAAGGTGATTTCATCTTGTCAGTGTCTATCTTTTTAGCAAGTGTCAACAGCGTGGAAACACCTTGATTTATAAGGTTTTCTCCTCCGAGTTTTATTTCTATAAGGCCATATCTCCCATCTCTGAGATGAATTACCGCATCGCACTCAAGACCATTTTTATCACGGAAATGGTATACGCTTCCGTTCAATGAATCTGCATAAATCCTAAGATCGCGCATACACAACGTTTCGAATATCAGTCCGAAAGTGTTGAGATCGGATATAAGATCTGCGGGTCCGATGCCAAGTGATGCAGTAGCAATAGAAGGGTCTGAGAAGTATCGTGTATCCGAAGTGCGGATGGCAGTTTTGGAACGAAGATTCGGATTCCAGGCTTCGACATCTTCTATGACGAAAATCCTCTTCAATGCATTTATGTAAGAAGCGACTGTGTCGGTGTCGAAAGATTCTCCTTCGTTTTTAATCAAGTCATCTTTTATTGAGGAGAAGGTAGCCTGAGAACCCTGATGTCTGGAATATGAACGCAAGAGACGATGTACACGCGTCGGATCACGTTCAATACCATCTGCTTGCTGTATATCTCTTTTTTCTACAGCTGCAACGTAGTCAAAGGCTTGATCCAAAGCAATGTCATCATCCATATCCACTGCTAAAGGCCAGCCGCCTCTGCATGTTATGAATGCGATTCTTTCCAAATCAAGGTTTGATATTCCGGCGATATCTGTTTTACCGTCAAAAAGTTCGGACAAGGATACCTCTCCAGTGGACTCTCCTGATTCCCATAAAGACATCGGCCTCATCTTAAGCCATCCGAATCTGCCTGTTCCGCTATGAATTACTTCGTGCATGTCCGGAGGTACACTGGACCCAGTTAATACAAACAGACCAAGTTCTCGGCTGTGGTCTGCTTCAAATCTTATTGCGTCCCAAAGTATCGGTGCCACTTGCCATTCGTCTATCAAACGAGGCTTTTCTCCACGTAGCAGAAGCTTTGGATTCAATCGGGTAAGTTGAATATTCTGGTCTCTTTTTTCCGGCTCAGACATATACAGAACACTATTGCATATCTGTTCTGCGGTGGTAGTCTTGCCACACCATTTTGCCCCTTCAACAAGTACAGCTCCTTTGCCTTTTAGCTTTCGCTTTAGAAGTTTGTCTGCAATGCGAGGTCTATATGTTTTTGCTTTAGTCATTTGTGAATTGTAATTTAATGCAAATATAATAAAATATTTTGACAGTTCGGCAGTTTGGCCAAATATCGTTCGGCAGTTTGGCCAAATATTGTCCGGCAGTTTGGCTGAATACTGTTCGGCAGTTTGGCCAAATATCGTTCGGTAGTTTGGCCAAATATAGTTCGGTTATCTGTCAGAAGTTTGCGAGGAATGTTTCCCAATGTACGTCGGGGGTTATGCCGAACTTCGCGCGGAGACGCTGACGGTGTTTCTTCACCGATTCGGGGCGGATCATCAGAAGACGCGCGATGTGCTTTGTCTCCAGTTCCATGACCAGAAGGCAGCAGAGCCGGATGTCGCCGCGTGTCAGAGCAGGGTATTCCTGTCTCAGGCTGTCGGTGAATCCGGGACGCATCTCGGTGAAGACTGCAGAGAATCGTTCCCAGTCATCGTCGCCGGTGAGCTGAAGCCGCAGCCGGCGTCTCAGATCGTCGGCACTCGGTGCATTGCCCGGGTTCTCCTGACTGTTGTTTTCAAGTTCCGCAAGCACGCTGCTTATGGCGCGTTCCTTCTCGGCACTCCGCATCTGAGCCACCGTCAGCCGCCTCTTTGCATTCTCAAGATCATTTTTCAGCACGGACCCCTCCTGCCGGTGTCGTCGGCGCAGGCGGACCAGCAGCCATGCGGCGGGGCATAGCACGGCAATAAAGACTAAGGCCGCTACCGCCGCAATGCTCCGCAATCTCTCGCGTGCATGGCGCGACTCGCTGTAACGGCGGAATTCCTCTATGCGACGGTCGGCGTTCATGCGGGCCATGCGCAGGGCGCGTTCGTAGGCATCGGCACTGCGTCGCGACGCAGCGAGCCTGACCCGCATGCTGTCGGCAGCGGCCCGGTCACCCGCGAGTTCGTGATAGGATATGAGGGCGCGCATCGATTCCAGATCTATTGGATCGTCATTCTCTCCGATCCGCGGGGCGAGAGCCAGCGCGTGGACTCTCGCCGAGTCAGCGAGGCCGGCCTTCACATCGCGGTTGAGGCATTGTATGCGGTATACCCGGTCCGCATCGTGCTCTATGTCAAGTCGCCCGGCATAATGCCGTGCCGTGTCAAGGTCGCGGGAGTCCCCGCGGAGCCGGTAGAGATCGGAGTAAACCAGTATGCCCAGCGCAGGCGCAAGGTGCATGAGCCGGCGTTCCAGTCTCAGACTGTCGAGGGTGGCAAGATATGTGACCGTGTCGCCACGGTCGCGTTCGAGGCGTATGATGTTGCTGTGCATTATAGCCTTGAGCGCCGGCAGGCTATCGGGCACATAACGCAGTATCTCGTTGAGGTATTCTATCTGGGTCGGCGCGTCCCACACGCGTCCGTAGGCCATATTAAGTTCATAGAGCGTCTCCACGACATGTATGCTGTCGCGGGCATCAAGAAACGCGGGCAGTATGCCGAACAGTATGTCGGTCTTCCTTTCAGGGTCTGTCTCCCCTACAGCCATGTGGAGCAGAAGCCGGGCACGCAGGTAAGATGCTTTGCCCGGCGGCAGAAGCGCGAGTGCCGCACTGTCTATGGCGTGAGTGTCTTGCGGGTCGGCGGCGAACTCCTGAAGACGGCTTCGCGCAAAGGCTGCCGCAGCGGCCGCCGCACCGTCGCCGGCCTTACGGGAGGCTGCGGAGTCGATTGATTCAAGTGTCTCTCTCAGACGTTCGCCGTCATAGAGGTCGGCGATCTCGATCGCGTCCGACAGATCGAGAAGGGAGTCGACGGCCCGGTCTCCCGTCTCCCACGGCATCAGATGTCGGTTGTCGCTGAGCCGGCTGCAGCCGGAGGGAAGCAGCATAACCAGAATGACGGCGGCGTAAAAGGCTGTGAGTCTCGTCGCGTGATGCAGGATTGTTGCCATACGGTCTATTTTGGCGATTTTTGCAAATTTATATAAAAAATAGGTGGTTTGCAAGATTTTTGCAACATTGTCCCCCTGATTTACCCCGGTGTCTGTTTTCGCTTTTAAAGAAAAAGATATAAATTTACGGCCCGTTCAGTCTATTCTATCTATTCAAAACATATCCAAACATATCAGAACAATGATGAAACTTTTCAGAAAATTGCTTCCGGCCGCCTTGCTCGGGATCGTCGCTGTCGCCAACCACGCGCAGTCCGACAGCCGGGCGGTGAGGGGCGGTGCTGCCGATCCGGTCGCCAGGCTTGCAGCGAAGTCCGGAAGAGGTTATGTGGCTCCACGTGCAAGGACAGGCATTGGGGCTGACCTGAAGTCTCCGATGGCCGTGAGCGGGAGTCTTACATTCCGCTATGACAGCGCAAATGGGCCGCTCAGGGAATATATGGAGTACGTTCCCGATATAAAGGGAATGGTTTTCGCACCACCTTCGACCTCTCTCCACACGATCCTGACCGACGGCGCTCCCGAGCCTGTGACTGCCGTCTCGCTCTCGGCGTCGATGTGTACGCCGGGAGGAGGATACGGCACTGACGATACTTATTACGTCACCTTGCAGTATTCCTATCCGGGGCAGAACATATACTATGCTTTCGCATATGACACCGAGACCTGGCAGATGCGGGCCGGAGCACCCTGGATGCTGTCGCAGAGATTCATGTCGACCGACCTCACATACAATCCCGCCGACGGACTGGTCTACGGATGCTTCACCAATGACTCCGCCGACGGCTATGAGTTCGGAACGGTCGATTTCGCCGAAGGAGAGCGCACGTTGATCAGTACTCTCCCGGCTGCATGGAACGCCATAGCCGCCGACAAGGAGGGCAATCTTTTCGCAATCGACATGTCGGGAGACCTACTCAGGGTAGACAAGAGCAACGGCTCCGCCACAGTTGTCGGTGCGACCGGATATGTGCCGCAGAATGTCTCGTCGGCAACCTTCGACCACAAGACCGGACGTCTTTACTGGACAGTCTCGACCGATGCCGACGGTTTAATATGTGAGGTAGACACCGCTACAGGCAGGGCGACTCGTCTTTACGGTTTCCCGAGCGCGGAGGAGGTTTACGCTCTTTATGTCATGCCTCCTGCTGCAGAGGACCGGGCTCCGGCTGCTCCGACAAACCTTGTGCTCGATTTCGAGAAAGGCAATCTGGAGGGTTCGCTGCTGTTTGACGCTCCGGAGACCCTGTTCCGGGGAGAGGAGGCCACCGGCAGCATGGATTACCGTGTGATGCTTGCCGGAGAGACGCTCGCTTTCGGGAGCGCGGCTTACGGCTCGAAAGGTATACGCACGCCGTCGTTCTCGGTTTCCGCGCCTGGACGTTATAAGTTCACGCTTGTCTGCTCTAATGCCGAGGGCGACAGCCCGAAGGCGGAGGTCGAGAAGTTTATCGGCGCTGACGCGCCCGCGCCTGTCACCGGCGCGAAGGCTGAATATTCCGACGGAGTCTTCACCGTGTCGTGGAACGCTTCCGCCGGTAGTGCCAACGGAGGCTATATCGACACGGAGAGAATCAGATACACAGTGACGCGTCTGCCCGACAACGCTGTCGTGGCCGAAGGCATTGCCGCCCTGTCGGTGACCGATGCCGTGGCCGAACCGGAATCGTTTGTCAGGTACAGATATTCGATCCGGGCAGAGTATGACGGCTGGCAGTCGGCTGCTGTCAATACCAACGGGGTGGGACTCGGAAACATCCTGCCTCCCTGGAGCGATGACTTCACTGACACCGGATTCCTTGAGAGCTACACGCTGATCGACGGCAATGGCGACGGCCGCTGCTGGGGATCGTTTGTCGGCATGGCGCAGGGTATGGGCCCCGTCTACGGTTCCGAGGATTCTCACGCCGATGAGTGGCTTGTGACTCCGGCCATAAGACTCGAGGGGGGCAAGTTCTATAAATTCGGAATCAGCGCGGCCACTATGGGCGCCGCGTGGACCGAGACCTTCGATGTGGCTGTGGGCAGGGCGCCGGAGGCCGAGGCGATGACAGATGTGTTTCTCTCCGGAGCCACGGTCAATACGGCAAGTTTCATGGCCACCGTGCCGTTTGAGGAGTATTTCTCGGTTCCCGAAGATGGTGTGTATTATATCGGCATACATTACAACACGCCAGAGAACGCATATTTCCTCCTGCTCGACAACCTGACGGTGTCGGGTGCTATCGACGCCATGTCGCCCGACGCGGTGTCGGATCTGACAGTCACCCCCTGGGCCGACGGCGTGAAGAAAGCCACCGTGGCCTTCACCGCTCCGGCCTGCGATCTGCAGGGAAATCCGCTGCCGTTCCTCGACCGCATAGAGATCAGTCTTGACGGCAAACTTTTCCATACTCTTGCCGATGTCGGCCCGGGTGAAGCGGTGAGCGTCGATCTCGATATACCGACAAGCGGTCTTCACCGTTTCACGGTCGTGGCCTTCAACGGTTCGTCAGAGGGGCGTCCTGTCGAGACCGAGGCTCATGTCGGACTTAATGTGCCTGTTCCGCCCACTGATGTGACGGCATCGACCGAGGGAGAGTCCGGTGTGGTGACGATCAGCTGGACCGGAGTCTCGAAAGATATCGACGGCAAGGACATTCCGGCTGATGAGATCTCCTATCTGATTGTCCGGCTGGTGGGAAGCGAGCAGCAGCTTGTGGCTTCAGGAGTGACAGGAGAGTCATATACATACAGTCCGCTGGCGCGTCCGGAAGATGGTCAGGAGTTCTTCCAGTATGCAGTCTTCGCGCATGACGAGGCAGGTTTCTCCAACGGCGGCGTCACAGGCATGATCGCTGTCGGCGCGCCCGACCGCCTTCCGTGGACAGAGTCTTTCGCCAACGGCGGAATCTCGCATATCATGGCGGCTTATCCGCTCGATGATACCGCCGGATCATGGCAGAACTACGGCGACCAGAGTTTCTCGATGGGCGTCAAGAGCTATGACGCCGACAACGGCATGATCGGCATGTATGGTCCCTCGCTCGGCGACGCGGCTCGTCTCTTCACAGGCCGTATCGACATGACGGGTCTGGAGCATCCGACGCTTACTTTCTTTACGTTCAATCTCCAGAACGCCGACGGCGTGCGCGATACAAACACCATAACCGTGCTTGCCGACTATGGCGACGGAGAGGGATTCCGCAGCGTGGAGACTTTTGTTGTCGATGACATTGCCGCCGGAGTGCGTGGATGGGCCAAGGCAACCGTAGATCTCACGCCCTGTGCGGGCAAGACCGTGCAGCTTGCCTTCGATGCGACGACAAACTCTTATCTCTACACTCTCATCGACCTGATGACGATAACTGACCGCAAAGACAAGGATCTCGCGGTCACAGCGCTCTCAGCTCCCGCGACAGCCGCTCTTGACTCTGAATTCGAGGTGACGGCGGAGGTTGAGAATGCCGGACGCATGCCGGCCGACGCAGGTTACAAGGTGCTGCTTCTGCGCAATGGCGCGGAGGTGGCGTCGAAGAATGGTGTCGCTCTCGATCCCGGCAAGTCAGCGCAGTTTGTCTTCGCTCAGATCCTCAATGCTTCTGACGAGGAAGTAAATGAATATTATGTGGAAATCGACTGGAGTGCCGACATGAACATGGAGAATGACCGGAGCGAACCTGCCTCTGTGCGTCTGCGGCACGCGTCGTTCCCGGGCGTGCGCGATCTCAGGGCCGTGCGTACGGGCGCGTCGACAGTGGAGCTTGCGTGGTCGGAACCGGAGAAGATGTCGGATGCAGATGTGCCCGTCACCGAATCGTTCGAGGATGCCGAGACAGCTTCCGGTTTCCCGACTGAATATGGCGACTGGACTCTGCTTGACGAGGACAAGGGTTATATCGGCGGCCTCAAAGGTGTGGAGTTGCCGGGTATACAGACAGGCTCGCAGCAGAGCTTCTGGGTGATGGATGCCGCGCATCCCGTGTTCAACGGCAATCTTTCCTACAAGGCCAACAGCGGCTCGAAGTATCTCGCGCAGATGTACACGCTGACCATCACGGCCGATGCTCCAGTGCCTTGCGATGACTGGATCATTTCCCCCTGGCTCAACGAGAAGGCGCAGACCGTGGAGTTCTATGCCCGCAGTTACGGCAACGGCGAGACTCACGAACGTTTTCAGTTCCTCTGTTCGGCCACAGGCACTGATCCCGATGATTTCACACGGCTTAATACCATATCGGCTGTCCCGTTGGAATGGACAAAATACAGTTTCGAGGTTCCGGAGGGAACACGTTATTTCGCTATCCGCTGCACTTCGATCGACGCTTTCATGCTCTTTGTCGACGACATAACCTATATCCCCGCCAACGGTTCAAATTTCGAACTGTCGGGTTATAACGTGTATGTTGACGGTGTGAGAGTCAACGGATCTCCGATTCAGGAGCCTGGATTTACCGACAGCTCGGTTTCTGCTGTGAGCGATGCGACGCGTTACAGTGTCAGTGCAGTCTACACACGCGGCGAGTCGAAGGCTGTCAGTGTGCGAGTAGGTGATTCGGGCGTAGGTTCTGTGTCCGCAGCTTTCCGCGCCGAGGGAGGACGTGGTCATATCGACATTCTTGCCGATAGCGAGGAGGTTGCGGTCTGGAACGCGCAGGGTCTCAGGATTTACGGTGGCAAGGTCGACGGTCATCTGTCGCTGCCGGCCGCACAGGGTGTCCATGTGGTGCGCTGCGGCTCCGCAACAGTAAAGGTTCTTGTGAGATAAACAGTTCGAAGATGTCATAATGATACGGTCCGGATTGCCTCGGCAGTCCGGACCGTGTGTTTTGGTCATTGCCGCTCAGCGGCGCCAGAAAGAGGGGAGAAGGAGCACGAGATAGGTGAAGATCTCAAGTCGCCCCATCAGCATGACCGCAGTCAGCAGCCACTTGACGGCATCGGGAAGCAGCGCGAAAGAGCCTTCCGCTCCGGTAGCGCCGTAGCCGAGTCCGTTGCAGCCTATGCATGAGCAGACCATGAACAAGGATTCGGCAAACGTGTATCCGAAGAATGTTATGATTCCGGTGGCTGTCAATGTCACGAGCATATAGATGGCCACGAATGCCGACACGCGCGATACCAGACTGTTGTCGAGCGCGCTGCCGTAGAGCCGCACCACATACATGCGCTTGGGAAAGGCGGTGACGTGCACCTCGTTGCGCAGATTCTGCCACATGACCATCAGACGGTCGGTCTTCAGTCCGCCCGATGTCGACCCGGCGCACGATCCGCAGATCATGAGAATGATGGTGATGAAAAGCATCGGTTCTCCCCACTGTTCGACCGGGCCGGCGGAAAAACCGGTGGATGTTATGGCCGACACCACGTGAAAAAGGGGATAGACAAGCAGGTTGTCGGTGTCGGCTGTCTCTCCGCGAAGCAGTGCGGAAAGCAGCGCGAGCAGATAGGCGCACAGTGTCATGGCGGTGAATACGCGCACAACACTGTTGCGGAAGAAGCCGCGCACGTCGCCTTTCCACATGTTGAACAGCAGCAGGAAGTTGAGGCCGCCGACATACATCACACCCGTCACTACGCACATTATGTAGTCCGAATGCCAGGAGAGCAGCCCGTCGTTGCGTGTCGAGAATCCTCCGGTGGCTATTGCTGCGAATGTGTGGCACACGCTGTCGAACAGATCCATCGGGCCGATCCAGAGCAGAATGACCGACACAACGGTAAGCGTGACGTAAACCGCCCAGAGAGCGAGTGCTGTCTGACGGATGCGCGGGTGTATCTTGCCGTGGGTGATGCCGGTGGCCTCGGCGTTGAACATCGATATGCCGATCGATTTGTTGAGCTCGGGGAGCAGCGCGAGCATGAAGAGGATTATGCCGAGTCCGCCGATCCATTGCGACAGTGCGCGCCAGAACAGAATGCCGTGCGACATGGCCTGCACGTCGGTTATGACGCTCGCGCCGGTGGTGGTGTAGCCCGATATGATCTCGAACATGGCGTCGGTGAAGCCGAGCGGGTGTGAGCATGTCATCAGCGGGATTATGCCGAAAAATCCGAACACCACCCATATCACGGCGGTTATTATGAAGCCTTCGCGCGCGCGTATCGGCTCGCGGCAGCGGCGTGTGGCGTATATGGCGGCAAGTCCGGTGGCGGCCGCCGCCGCAGATGCGATCAGAAATGTCTTCCAGTCGCTTTCGCCGTAGACGAGGCTTACGGCCATTGGCAGCAGCAGAATGGCGGCGTCTATCAGCACAAGGCGTCCGATGATGCCGGCCATGGCTCCTATGCGCAGTGATGTCTTCATGCGGTGATTGCTTTGACGGGTCTTTATTGCCGGAACAGGCGTTTGACTTTCGAGAGGCTTCCGGTCAGGAAGAACACCACCACATGGTCGCCTGGACGGACGCAGGTATTACCCTCGACCATGAGTCCCTTGCCGTCGCGGACGAGTCCGGCTATGGTCAGTTCGCGGGGGAGCGACAGTTCGCCGATGGGCCGCGACACGATGCGCGAGCCTTCGCGGGCCACGATCGTAGTGACTTCGGCCTTGTCGGTGGCGAGGCATTGGGTTGTGGCCATGTCGGAGTCGAGAAGGACGTTCATCACCATGCCGGCGTTGAGCTGTTTCTTGTTGACGATCTTGTCTATGTCGAGACTCTCGGCTTCCTGCACATACTGGAACTCCTCGATGCGGGCGAGAGTCTTCCGCACGCCGTGCTCGCGGGCAACCATGCAGGCCACGATGTTGGCCTCCGATTTGCCGGTGAGCGCGAGAAACATGTCGCACTGTCCGATGCCTTCCTCTTTCATGGCCACGACATCGCTCGACCGGGTGTTGACGACCACCGCGTCGGGGAAGCGGGAGGCCATGTCGCGGCAACGTTCGCGGTCGGGGTCGATCACGGTGACCGAGATTCCGCCGCCGAGGAGCTTGAGCACGTTCTCGGTGACGCGTCCGGCTCCTGTTATCATGATCCTTCCGGCCTTTACGGAGTGGCCTCCGCAGAGACTGTGGATTCTCGACGCGTCGTCGGGGAGAGTGGAGATGTAGAGTGTGTCGCCGGGCCATATGATGTCGTCGCCTCGCGGAATTATGACTTTCTCTCCGCGTCTGATGGCCGCGACGTGACAGAACCGTGGTGTCTGCGTGAAATCGCGCAGCCGCTTGCCGCAGAGTTCTCCTCCCTCCTGCACGCGAACGCCGACAACGAGCAGCTCGCC
This sequence comes from uncultured Muribaculaceae bacterium, assembly GCA_947176745.1. Classification (GTDB taxonomy): domain Bacteria; phylum Bacteroidota; class Bacteroidia; order Bacteroidales; family Muribaculaceae; genus Lepagella. Next base: position 1,055 of record CAMWRV010000011.1, on the reverse strand, counting down.
GTCGAGCAGCCTGAACCAGTCGCTTGCCCAGTTGTGTCGGATGAAGTGCATGATTGTCTCTGCCGCCATTCTTTCGGGATAGATGGTCATGTCGATTCCGAGACGCCTGAGAAGTTCTCCTACCGACGGGTCGGAAAATTCAGGGTTGTCAACTCGGGCCACGCATTTCGAGGCCCCGAGTCCTTTGGCAAGTTCGCAGGCCACGATGTTGGCGTTGTCGTCGGGCGTGACGGCCACGAAGAGGTCGGTGTCGGCCACCCCGCATCCGGCAAGTGCCGAGGCCGACACTGGATTGCCGTGAAAGGTCAGAAAGTTGGATGTGGCGTCAAGTTCCTGAAGCCGCTCGCGGTCGGCGCCCATAAGCACGACATCCTGATTCTCGACCGACAGCATTTCTGCCAGATGGGAGCCGGTCTCTCCGTCGCCTGCTATTAATATCTTCATAGTGCGTGTGTTCAAGTATGCCTCTTGCGGTTACCAGTTGCCGTTGACCGCATCGGCAACGGCGCGGGCTTCCTCTTCGGTCATCACCGGCGAGACCGGAAGCGACAGCTCGCGGTCGTGTATGCTTTCGGTCACGGGCAGTGACATGGCGTTCCATTCCCTGTAGCATTCCTGCTTGTGCGGGGGGATCGGGTAATGGATAAGGGTCTGGATTCCGTTGCTGTCAAGATGCCTCTTCAGGTCATCGCGGCGTCCGGTCAGGACCGGAAACAGGTGGAAGACATTGTCGACAGCAGCCGGCGCTTCCGGATCTTCGCTGAAGTAAAGCTCTTTGCCGGGAATCTCGACTTCAGGGTGACGGATTTCTTCAAAGTATATGCGGGCTATGCGACGCCGCTTCTGATTGTCGTCGTCAAGATGCCGCAGTTTGACGTCGAGCACGGCGGCCTGTATCTCGTCGAGGCGGGAGTTGCGGCCCCTGTAGCGGAACACATATTTCTCGGCCGACCCGTAGTTGGCCAGTGCGCGGATCGTGTCGGCCAGCTCTTTGTCGGAAGTGGTGACCGCGCCTCCGTCGCCGAGCGCGCCGAGGTTCTTGCCGGGGTAGAAAC
>CAMWRV010000010.1 GCA_947176745.1 uncultured Muribaculaceae bacterium | reverse complement strand
TAAAATGATGACAAACACAGATTTTTGGGATTCAATACAATCTATAATCAAGGATAGCTTTAATCCTGAGGGTCTGGCAAAACTCGAAGAATATGCAGACAAATTCATCAACTGGCAGTTGTTATTTAAACGATTTTCATCGCAAGAACAGCATGGCTGCGCAGAAGGAGGCTCGTCTCATGTCATTGCGTCCATACTCTCGGGAGCAGAAAATACAACAGATACAGTCGCTGAAGAAAACAGCAGTTTCAAAAGAGATCTCAAACATGCTGCGAGACAAGCTTCATTCATAGAAAAAATGGGCTCGTAAGACTGAGATATGGTTACCCGGACTGCTCGGATTACCCGGACTGCCCGGACGCGATTAATCGCGTCCCTACTGGGCTGGCAATCGCGATATCACGAGCACATCATTCGTAATCAGCATGCCCTTGACAATATCATGAATTATATTGATCTCAATGTGAGTCAATGGTCTGAGGATTGTTTTAACGACAATGCCTCCGACATTTGATTTTTCGCAATTGTACGGACGCGATTAACCGCCCACCCCGCGTCGCGGACGATCGGATTGTAGGGACGCGATTAACCGCCCACCCCGCGTCGCGGACAATCGGATTGTAGGGACGCGATTAATCGCGTCCACCGCGTCCCGTGCCGTCGGTGCTGTCGGCGCCTTCCGACATCAGGCGGCGCAGGTAGACGGCTGTCGGTTCGGTGACGGCGAGTTTCTTGCGGAGGCTGTATTTGATGTTGTCGACGGTGCGGACACTTCGGCTGGTCATGCGCGCTATATCTTTCGAATTGAGATTGAGCAGCACGTAGGCCGCCATGTTCATCTCCGTCTTGGTCAGATCCGGATGCCGCAGCGACAGCTTTGTGTACAGGGCCTGGTTCGTCTCGTCGAACTGGGTCCTGAAGTTTTCCTGCAACTGCGCGATCCCGGCCGATTCCCTCAGCGCCGACTCGATTGACCGCAGCCTCTCTTCGGCCGATGACGAGTCTCTGCGCACCTCCGAGCGGATGGTGATCAGCATCGACTCGGTCTGCGCCGCCGCCATCGATACATTGCACAGTTCCTTCTTACTTTCCGACAGTTCTCCGGCCACGGTCTCCTTCTCCTGTTCGGAAAGCCGCATTCTCATCTCCATGCTTCTGGCACTGCGCGACGCCCGGACCTTCATGACAAGGACAATGCTTATGGCCACAAGCAGCACGATCACGCACACCAGCGAAATGATCACGATCCTGTGAACTCTCGATTCGGCGGTCTCGATCCTTTTCTTCAGGGCACTGTAGTCTTCGGGCGAGATCATTTCCGACATCATGGAGTCTATCAGCCGGCTGTCGGCTCTCGCAACGGAATCCTCGAGCATGATCGCCTCGCGCAACCTCTCCGACGCCTCCCGCCATCGGCCGAGTCCGTGAAGCGCGTCGCCCTCGGCATGGAGAAGCATGGCGCGTGTCTCCGGATTGTCGGCACAGGTCGCGGCATCTTCATATATGCGCAGCTTGTCAAGAGCCGCCTGATAGTCGCCACGACCTATGTCGATCGCCATCAGCCGGAGGAGTATCGCGGTCTTGTTAGGATTGAAGTGGGGCACATCGAGGGCCTGCATGAAGTATTCGCGGGCCTTGTCGTCATCTCCGCTGTCCTGCCATAGACTTCCGCCGAGACCCAGCCACGCGATCCTGAACGCCGGCGAGACCAACCTCACTCTTTCCGACAGCCGCCACTGCCTCATCGCCTCCGTCATGTCTTCCTCGCTCTGGGCAAGCACGGCCAGAGCCATATGCAAACGTCCGTAGCATTTCTCGAACGTCTCCCGCCCGCATCCTGTCTCGATCACCTCAAGAGTCTCCTCGGCTTTCTCAAGAGCCATGCGGGCATACACGGCGTTGCCGGTGGCGCAGAAGATGTCGTTCATTCCGAGATATGCATTGAGATCGTAATACCGCAGACTGTCGGGCTTGGGCATCTCGATCATGGCGTTCAGTTCGTCGAGACATTCCTTGTATCTGCGGCATCCGAGAAGTCCGGTGGTATAATACTGGCCGAGCCTCAGTTGCTCCGGCAGCGTCATCTTTTTCTTTTTCTCGCGCTTCATCCGGGCCGCCTCTTCAAGAAGCAGTCCGAACCGTCCCTGACGGTTGAGTTCTCCGAGTCTTTCGAAACCGGAGTCTCCGGCCTCCATGCAAGACGCCGCGCAGAGAATGGCAATCAGCAGCAATAGAGTCTTTTTCATGCCGCAAGTTAATAAAATCGCCCGGAATAATCATATGCTGTTCATGATATATCAGCAGTCCGCCCTTGTGCCGCCATATTGATACCTGACTGACTTACTGCAAATTATCGTTTTATGAGTAAAATATGAGTAATTTTTGTGACAAATCAGGGAAAAAGCGGGGAGGGAATAATTTTGAAATAACCGCGTCGGCTTTTTAAATTTGTGGCAGGTCTGTTGTCGGAAGACGTTACGCCACAGGCCGGACAAAGGTTTCATCTCCTCAGGCGTAGAGGAATCAAGCCCATATGATCATGAACAAGATCTTTACATTCATTCTCATGGCCGCCATATTCGCTCCGGCATATGGCCGTCAATCCATCGTGACACGACATGCGGCGAACGGCCAGAGCCGGACTGTCACCATCGACACGGAGGGCGACTTCACAAGTCTCGACTTCACGAATCGAGAAAGACCTAAGGTTAACGCCCGCCCCGGCGTCAAGGCGGAACAGGAGGAAGAGGAGACACCAAAGACGATCTATGTCAGGTTCACCTGCCCCGACGACATGGAACCGGTATTGGTATGGCACGGTTCAGCCTTCTTCGGCGAAGCCGCCTACTGGGAGGGGGAAGAGATCACAAAACTTGAACTGACAGGCTCGCTCGATTCCGACAACAACATCCTGACCGCCGAGTTCAAGAAGCAGAACAATACCGGCAACCCTGAAGACCGTTGGTTTGTCATAAAAAAATATGATGATTTGACCGACGGCATGGAGGTCACTTTCGACGGAGCAGATGCATGCAACGCATATTCTTTCAAATTCCTAAACCCAAACGGCGATCAACTGAAGCCGGACCATTATATGGTCAATGTTGAGACTAAAGAATACACACTTCTTGAAAGAGGGAATATAATGGAAGCCATGGGTACAATCTCAGTTTATGACTCTCAATGCCAATTCGCGGTTGCAGATGCATTTGTTGGTATTTACTGGCGCTCATATTCAGACAATCGTCCGGAACGCAAATATACTGAAGCACCTGTCCTTTATCTCAATGAACTGCCGGAAGACATGGCGGTATATGGAGATTTAAGAGCTCCGGAAAGTCAGAATGAAAAAGATATTTCCACACTTATCATTTCGACGCCAAATGTCCGTCAACCAGGCAATATAACCAACAACCCCGACAATTATTCAGAAGTAATATCGGAATTTATGCCAGATTCATCATTCGATGAAGTCAGTAGTCTTCGCACACCTGTTAATTGCGCAATCAACGGATTCATAAGCAGCTGTAATTCGACTAATTACGATATAAAATGCAACCCGGGTCAAATTGTGACCTGCAAGACAAAACTATGTCTGAATCAAGCCTCGATGCAGGGCTTTGATGTCATGCAGGCATTATACAGTCCATCCTTGACACATCCATACTCAGAAACAGGTATCGTCTCTCAATTTTTGATGCAGGAAGACAGAGAAAATACCTACAAGCACTTAAACATCACTTTCGGCGATCCGCAGCAGGGGCCTTACACAAGAACATTCGGATATTGGGATGATCTGAATCTGTTCAAGGTGATGAACGGCAAGCTGCCTGCCGCAGTTTCGGGTTACGACTACATTCTCGGCAATTGCGCGCCGTTGCTTGCCTCTATCGGCATTTGGCCGGAATCGTACGGTCCGATGCCTCAGGAATACGCCGGCCTCGTTCTGGATATGGGCTGGTTCGGCGCATCATACTGCGGACGCGCAGGTGAGGCTCTTCTCCAATTGACCGAAACCGCTCAGGTAAGACAGTCGCAAGAGGGTGCGGCCCTGACTTTCGCAATCGATGTGGAGGGCGCGCCTGTGGACGGATCGGTGCAGTCGCACAACAGTACCGTGATGCTCTGCAACACTGACAAGGCCGACTGGGTGCCACCGACGGCGCAGTTGCTCTGGTTTACCGACGGCCCGCTCGTCACGGATCATTTCGAGACACCGGCCAACGCCTCGCTGCATCTCTATGCGGCCGATTTCCGCTACGTTCTCAATGACACGATGGACAAGGACGTGATGGAGGCCTATCCGCTCTCGTCGGTCAAGGTGGAGTACGCTCCCCACGGCAGCTCAGCGTTTACTGAAATCGAGGTGTCGGAAAACGACGACATGTTCTTCGTGCCCGGTTACGGCTACTGCTACGAAGGCACTCTCGCCGGTGTGGACCGCGGATCATCCGACGGCTGGATGGATCTGAGGATCTCGCTCGCCGACGATTCGGGCAACACCCAGACCCAGACACTCTCGCCGGCGTTCCGCGTCGGCTCGCTCGCCGGAGTGGAAGAAACGGCAGCCGACGACAATGCCGACAGCACCCCGCTGCTTTACGACCTTCAGGGAAGAAAAGCCGCCGCCCGCCCCGCGCCGGGCATCTACATCCGCCGCACCGGCGCCCGCACCGAAAAAGTGACAATCAGATAACCCCGCGTCGGCAGTAATACGACCGAGACGCAGTAGGGACGCGATTAATCGCGTCCGCCGCGTCTCGGTCGTATTGGTATGCGCCGGACTGCCCGGACGCGATTAATCGCGACACCCGCGTCGCGGACGGTTCGGTATGCACCGGACTGCCCGGACGCGATTAATCGCGTCCCTACTGTCGTTGTTGCGTTATCTTGCGGGGGCGGCCTGTGCCGTCCACAACTATGAACGGGGTTCCGTCTTCGGGCGCGGACGTTAGCCGCATGCCCTGAAGGCTGTAGTAGCCGACGGCTCGGCGCGGATCGTCGGTCACGGAACCGATGCCGGCTCCGGGAGCCTCGACGTTGAACGTCACCTCGCCGTTTTCGACCCTGATCCATACGTGGTCTTTGGCGACATTCCAGGGGAGCGTCCACCAGTCGGTCAGAGGGCCGCCTTTCACCACCGGCCGCATGCAGTATGTGCCGTCGGCTATCCCGACTGGGAACGTGGCTTTCGTGTATATCTTCTTCGCCTCGCAGGTGCCGAGCGAGAGATCGCACACCTTGATTGTCTCTCCGGTCACGCCATTCTCGTCAGCGGCGAGCAGACAGCCGAACTCCAGATCAAGAGCCGACTGGCAGAAATTCAAGACCTCGCCCGTCACGGTGAATTTCTCACCCGCGCGGGTGGAGCGGGTGATGACGTCGAACTTGCCGGCGCGCCCGGTCACGGCGGGAAAATAGATGCCCGTACCCTCTTCGGGATCAAGATCGGCCTGGATCGACTGGCCGTAGTTGAATCCCAGCGATCTCGACGAACCGCCCGTGCCCTGCACCGTCGGCTCAAGGGCATCGAGAAGGAACCAGCCGTCGCTCATGCCGCCCCATCCCCAGTTGAAATGGAAATAACCATCCTCAAGATAGCCGTCGCACACGAAGGCGTGTCCCTCGTTGGCCGATGTGGCACCGCAGTAGATCAGCGCGCCGTGGCGCGAGAGTTGATCGTAGACGAAATCCTCCCATGTCATTCCGGGGGTCTCGCGGAAACAGTCGCGCTCGGCGAGACGCACTCCGGCGTCGAAGCCGAAATGCTTCCACAGGGCATAGGGCATGTAGCCGTCGAACGAACCGCTGGCCGAGGTGCCGTAGATCATATCGACCGATATGCCGCAGGCATACATCAGCCGCGCTACCTCGGCGGCACTCTCGGGCGTGTAATCTCCGCTGTAGTCGTCGGCCATGACGCTGTAGTCAAACGGCCGTTCGGCGAAATCGAACTCAAGTATCTCTGTCACTTTCTCCCAGTCGTCCGACATATATCCGAACTCCATCGAGTGTACGCCCTCTCCGAGTCCGGACCATGCATAGTGCCTGAGCACCTGCGCCATTGCCGTGGCCACGCATCCGGTCACGCACCGGCGCGAGCCGATGACAGGGCAGAGATCATTGTAGGGCGCGTCCTGACTCCAGCGAGTAGTCAAAGTCGGACCTACAGGCTCGCGGTCATCCTCTCCGGCTGCCTGCAGGCGCGCACGCAGGGCGGTATCGCCGGCGCGGAGAGCATCGGCCTGCCGGGCATAGAGGTCAAGCTGCGTCTGAAGTCCGCACGGTATCTCCCGCTCATCGAAGCATCCGGTTTCCGACCAGCCAAGAAGCGCGGGCAAACGGTCGTCGGCCGACACAACCACGAAACCATTCCCGCCGGCACCGAAAACATACGAGGCCGGCCCGGTCTCTCCTTCTGAAGTGTGGAGAAGTCTTGCATCCTTGTCCGCTACTGCGCGGGCGGACGCCGCTCCGGCGCGCTCCGTGCGGAGACGGAGCAGCGCCTGTCCGGGCGACAATACCTCTGCCGGCAGCGTGGCCGCCGACATCAGTATCGCCGCTGAAAGCATTATTGTCTTTTTCATGTAGAATCGTCTTGTCTGGTTCATTTCATGACTTTTCTTGTTCCGTTGGAGTCCCGCACGATGTAGACGCCTTTCTCCGGATTTGCGACACGACGGCCTGCGAGATCGTAGAATACCGCCGGGCCTCCGTCGGCTGAATCGGTGATACCCTCGACCGCTCCGACAGCATTGTCAATTCTGAATGCCGGCGACACCACCTGCTCCTGCGTGTTGCCGCGTGCGTCGGTCAGTGTGACACGCAGGTCGAACCAGCCGTTGCCGCTCTTGCGGTCTACCGCCGAAGTCGGGCAGGTGTAGAAGTCTCCCCAGCCGGGCAGGAAACGTTTTTCGGGAACGCGTGTCACCTCAAGCGGAGCGAAGTCACTGCTGCCGTAGGGCGCGTATTCCACCTTCACACCCTCCTCGGGCAGCTCGTAGAACTGATAGGTCAGAAACCACTCGCCGAGCGACCAGTTGTTGTCAAGATCGAAGTCGGCGGCATAGATCTCGATCACACCCTCTTCAGGTTTCGCGAACCGGTCGGTCAGAATGCCCGATGTGTTGCGCATGCCGAGGTTTGTCATCACGGGAGCTATGTAGTCATCGGCCGATGTGCCTTTGCGGACGCCGATCCGGACCTGAAGAGAGCCCTCCACCTCGCCGTCTACAAGCACGTTGTCGTAGGTATATTTCTCCCAGCGCATGTTGTCGGAGTCATAGTTGCCCCTATTCATCTCATATTCCATCAGTTCTGTGGCAGAAACATTCCCTTCGCCGTAACGCCCGGTCAATCCGAGAAAAGTCCATGCGAAGTCGGAGGCGAGTTCCGGTATATTCTCATGTCTTACAGAAAGGATCGGACAGCAGTTTCCGAGACGCCCCTCTACCTTTGAGTCATCGAATGCAAGGAAAGGATTCGGTTTGCCGTAACAAAGAAGCCAGTCGGAATAGTTACCCTCGACAAAATTAAGATAGGTCTCGTAGGGGATGGCCAATCCCTGCTCCCCACAATGATTCAGAGGGAGATACTCGCGGCCTTTGTCGGTAGGCCGCCAATACATGGAGGAGATGCCGAATGTGGTACCGCCCTCATTCTCAGGGCACATATCCTTTGCAAGAATCCGCAACAGCGAGGAGGCGGGATCGGCAGGATCATTGTGGCATACGGTCAGACGGACATCTATGTCCCGATCCTCGCACATGTAACTTATGTCAGTACCGATTCCGCAAACTGTAACATCGTGGTCTTCCATCATCACTTGCGTGCCGAAAACAAGATCGGAGGCTGTGGCCGTGAAATAGGGAGAACGGCTGAATCGCTGGTCATAATCTCTGTAACGGGCAGGAGAATTGCGCAGCACAACCTCCGACGGCTCTCCAGAGTCCGTGCCCTGCCATACGGGCATCTCGACGATCGTACAGTCATGGCCTTCCACAGGCGTGTATATTTTCGCGTATCCCAATGCGAAATCCGGCCCGCAGTCGTTCATCCATACGTCGCCGAACGAAGGCCGGAATATGGAACCGTCGGCAAGTCTTATATTAGTCTCCTTGAATATCGCGAGCCACAGATTGTGATCCTTCTTGTGACTCCAGTAGTAGAAACCGAATGAATCGTTATAGTCTCCTTTCTCGACCAGCATGTCATCTTGCGTTCTGGTCGACACCTTGACCGGACTGCCGTCGCGGTTCAATGCCTCGTATCTTATGCGGTGCACGCAGTCTGCGACGTCGAGCACGACCTTTGATCCTGCCGGAAGCGAGGAGATATCCTTGGCGATGAAATATATGTCCTGCAGCCCTGTCTCCGGGTTCGGCTGCTTCGGCACAAGACATGCGAACAGTGAAGAAACGCCATAGGGAACCTGACACATGCCGAGATTCTTCTGCGGCGCGAGACCGGTGAGATCGAAATCCGTGGCGTCGAGAAGCCCGGCGCCGATGCGATCCACATTATACAGATTCTCGTCATATCGGATCTCTATTTCAAGAAGCTTGGGTTCACCCATCGTGGCGATACGACGCGGTCCGGCGTTTTTCCTGACCTTTGCGGGGGAGACTGTCTCACCTTTGACCATACCGCAACGGCCATCCTTGCCGGCCTGCCAGTATGTCTTCGTTCCGTCGGCACCGATTGTGTAGACTGCGGTTTCTCTCTTTGCCGTTTCCTGAGACGCGGCGGCGGTTTCCGCCACGCCCGTACTCGCGGTCATGGCCGCCATCATAAGAAGTAAGGCTTTCTTCATTGTCATGAGTGTTAAGACCCCATCCCACAAAAAATGTTAATGCAGGGGTCGCAGATTTCGGTCAGATTTGACCTTGCAGGTGAAGGAGCATAGCGGGCTATGCGACTGAACCAAAAGGTCAAAGATGGCCGGAAGCTGCGAGGATGCACCTACATGATTAGTCGGAGGAGTGTTCATTTTTATATTTGTTTTAACTAAAATTTATTCAAGTTACCCCTGTCCGGCGTCTTTTCGGTAAATTCCGCCAAGTCTCATCGGTCGTGTAGCACGCTACACTCCCTCTTCAACTTGCGGAATTTCCTCGAAAATACGCCGCCCCTGCATTAACATTTTTTGTGGGATGGGGTCTTAGGTTGAACGATATCGCGACTCCATGTCTACGCAATGATGACATGAGGTTGCGACGGCAATATTAGCGGTAAAAGAATGATACTCCAAAAACATGACGTTCAAATAATCCATTACAGGCCGATTTAAGCATCTTTGGTTTATTACTTAATTTTTATTCATAATATTGATTTACACTGTTTTATCATACGTAAAATTTATGCTTGGCCAGACAGCGTCTAAAGGATATTCGAAAAAACACCGGAGCTTGTTTGGAAGTTAAGAAAATAATAATTAAATTGCAGACGCAAGTATGTCAAGACCATTCGTCATAGCGGTTATCATGCTTCTTGCCTTGCTGGCGGAAGCGGCTCCCGACTCCCGGCTCGCCACCTCGCTCAAGGAGGATTTCTACCGGGACATGGCCGCACGCGAGGATATCGACCCCGATCTTCGCATCATATGGTTCGACTCGCTGATCAACATGGACGGCACCGACAAGGTGGACGTCGAAATCAGAAAGGCTGATCTTCTGCGCTCGTCGGGACATCCGCAAAAGGCTCTCGCCCTGACGGAGGCGATTCTTTCATCAAACCGCAGGCTGCCGCTCCACCAGCGCCTTCCGCTGCTATTTATACAGTCGTCGGCACTCGGCGAGACTTTCGACCTTTTCAGAAGTCTCTCGGGGTTCGAGCGAATCATCGAATCGCCCAAGCCCGACAGCCTCAGATACTGGGATCTGAAAGCGGCCCTTTCCATCTTCAACATCTATGGCGACATCAACGACGTAACCATGGCCCGCAAATGGCTCGACAGGGCGCGCTCTATGGCGGCATCATATCCGCTCGAAAAGCGTTTCCGACAGGATGCCGAAGCCCGCATACACGGTTCGGCCGCCGCGCTGCTCATCAACGACAATCTTCTTGACTCGGCCTATAACGAGGTCCGGGCCGTCCGCGAACTTGCCATCGACGACGACACCCGGATCGGAGCGCTCCTGCAGATCGCCCAGATCTATCTGAACAAAGGGATGCCTGAGGCAGCCGAGAAATATCTCGATGAGGCACTTCAGATATCGGGCGACAAAGACAGCGGCATGAAGCGGTCGGCACGCCACATGCTGGCCATTGTCCGCCTGCGCCGCAAGGATTACGAGGGCGCGATGGATGCCATCTGGTCCAGCCGTCACAGTTCGCAGAAGTCGGGCACATTGTCAAACACGCGCGCGTTCTACATCATACGCGGTCAGGCACTGGCCGGACTCGGCTATCTGGCACCCGCCTACAACTCTCTCGATTCCGCTCTTGTGGCCGGAGATTCGATCATAGCCAACATGAAGAGGATGCAGGCGAAGACCGCCGCGCAGAACATCGAGATCTCCGCCCGCGCCGAGAGGGCAGCCGACAACGTGACCCGACTGCGCGGCTGGCTCGTGGCTCTCGCCGCAGCTCTGGCGGCGGCTGCGGTCGCGCTCTCTGTGTCGGTAGCGGCAAACCGCAAGCTGCGGTCGCGCCTCGACCGCTCGCTAAGAACCGTTCGCGAGGCCCGCGACAAGATAAACAGCACAAACCTCAGACGCGACGAACAGCTCCGCAAGGAGGAAGACATGAACCGGCGTCACACGTCGCTGATGCTCCGCCTCGCCAATCTCGAGACGCTTCTCGACTCGTTCAAGCGTAATCTCGCCGCCGACAGTTTCGACAAGAAGACGAGAGACAGCTTCATGCGGCAGCTGCGCGAACTCGACGGCAAGGAGAAGATGTGGGATATCTTCTGGATACAGTTCGAGATGACCAACAAGAACTTCATGACTCTGCTCGACCAGCGGCATCCCGACCTGACCAAGACGGAGAAACGCCTCTGCGCCTTCATGCTGCTCGACCTATCGACAAAAGACATAGCGGCGCTGACCGGCAGATCGCCGCGCACCATCGACGTCACAAAATACAACATCCGCAAAAAGCTGGCCCTCTCTGTCCCGACCGAGAAATTCCTCCGCGACCTCGCCGCAGAATCCTGACCGCTATTACCACATATTTTATTAAACAAGCTCTTACATTTTATTAAACAAGCCCTTACGACTATTCAGCGTGTTTGCCGATCACAACATCATCCTGTACGTCCCCCGCGTCGCGGATTGCCCGGACTGCCCGGACGCGATTAATCGCGTCCCTACTGGGCTGACAATCGCGATATCACGAACACATCATCCGATTGTAGGGACGCGATTAATCGCGTCCACCGCGTCGGAAGTGTTCATTGCCGTTCATTGCCGCCGCTGACCCCGGCATAAAAATCCGGATTTGCGTAACTTGATGTTATTTATTAATTTTGCAGTTTGAAGTACTTAGAAAAAAATCAAACGAATCACCATATATGGCAAATCATGAACTGAGCGAACAGGAGATCGTTCGCCGAAACAGCATGAACGCGCTCCGCGAGCGCGGCATCGAACCTTATCCCGCAGCCGAATATCCCGTCACAGGCCATACCGCCGAAATCAAAGAGAATTTCAAGGATGACGAAGAGCCTCTCCGCGAGGTGTCGGTGGCCGGACGAATCATGAGCCGCCGAATCATGGGCAAGGCCTCTTTCATGGAGCTGCAGGACGCCGACGGACGTATTCAGATCTATGTGTCGCGCGACGACATCTGTCCGGGCGAGGACAAGGAGTTTTATAACGTAGTGTTCAAGAAACTCCTCGACATCGGCGACTTCATCGGCGTGAAGGGCTTCGTGTTCCGCACCCAGATGGGCGAGATCACCATACACGCCAAGGAGATCACCGTGCTCTCGAAGAGCCTCCGCCCCCTCCCCATCGTCAAGATGAAAGACGGCAAGGCATATGACGCGTTCACCGACCCTGAGCTGCGCTACCGCCAGCGCTATGTCGACCTCGTGGTCAACCCCGGCGTGCGCGACATCTTCCTGAAACGCACCCGCATGTTCAACTCCATGCGCGAGTATTTCAACTCGTTCGGCTATCTTGAGGTCGAGACTCCCGTGCTCCAGTCGATTCCCGGCGGTGCGTCGGCCCGCCCGTTCATCACGCACCACAACGCGCTCGACATTCCGCTCTATCTGCGCATCGCCAACGAGCTTTATCTCAAGCGCCTTATCGTCGGCGGCTTCGAGGGTGTATATGAGTTCTCGAAAAACTTCCGCAACGAGGGCATGGACCGCACCCACAACCCGGAGTTCACCTGCATGGAGATATACGTGTCGTACAAGGACTACAACTGGATGATGGAGTTCACCGAGAAGATGCTTGAGAAGATCTGCCTCGACGTCAACGGTACCACAAAGGTGCAGGTGGGCGACAACGAGATCGACTTCAAGGCCCCCTACCGCCGCATCACCATGACCGACGCCATCAGAGAGAAGACCGGATTCGACATCACCGGCAAGAGCGAGGAGGAACTTCGCGCGTTCTGCCGCGAGGCCGGCATCGAGACCGACCCCTCCATGGGCAAGGGCAAACTCATCGACGAGATCTTCGGCGAGAAGTGCGAGGGTTCGTTCATCCAGCCGACCTTCATAACCGACTATCCCATCGAAATGTCACCCCTCACCAAGCGTCACCGTGAGAATCCCGAGCTGACCGAACGCTTCGAGCTGATGGTCAACGGTAAGGAACTTGCCAACGCATACAGCGAGCTCAACGACCCGATCGACCAGTACGGCCGCTTTGTAGACCAGATGCGACTGGCCGACAAGGGTGACGACGAGGCCATGATCATCGATGCAGACTTCATCCGCGCACTCGAATACGGCATGCCCCCCACATCGGGCATGGGCATCGGCATGGACCGTCTCGCCATGCTGCTCACAGGCCAGACCACCATTCAGGAGGTGCTGCTCTTCCCGCAGATGCGCCCCGAGAAGAAACAGCAGCAGAAGGAGGAATCAGAAGAAACCGAAGCCTGACGCGACCGTTATGCCCTCACCATTGAAATCAGCCGGACGTGTAGCCGTGATCGGAAGCGGAAGCTGGGCCACCGCCCTCGCCAAGCTGCTGCTCGGCAACTGCGACCGGATCGGTTGGTTCGTACACCGCCAGGACCGCATCGACGAGTTCGTCAGATACGGCCATAACCCGGTGTACCTGTCGGACGTGGCGTTCGACACGATGCGCATCGACTTCACGTCTGACATCGACGAGGCCTGCGCCGGCGCCGACACGCTGCTCTTTGTCGTGCCCTCTCCCTACTTCAAGGACACGGTCGACAGGATCTCGACCGACATATCGGGCAAGAACATCGTCTCGGCGGTGAAAGGCATAGTGCCCGACTCCAACATGATCATCTCCGACTACATGCGTTCGCGCTTCGGATGCCGCGAGGAGAACATGCTCGTAATCGGAGGACCGTGCCACGCCGAGGAGGTCGCGCTCGAACGCCTCAGCTATCTCACCATCGGATGCCGCGACGTGGAGAAGGCCGCCGCCTTCGCCTCGCTCCTCGACGGCAAGAGGATGAAGACCATCGTATCGGCCGATGTCGACGGCATAGAGTATGCCGCCGTGCTGAAAAACGTCTACGCGATCGCCGCCGGAATCCTGCACGGCATGAAGGCCGGCGACAATTTCCTTGCCATGACCGTCTGCAACGCCGTGCGCGAGATGGCCCGCTTCGTCGACGCCGTCTCTCCGGCCCCTGACCGCGACATCTGCCGCTCGGCATATCTCGGCGACCTGCTCGTAACCGCCTACAGCCGGTTCTCGCGCAACCATAATTTCGGGGCGATGATCGGCAAGGGATACAGCGTGAAGGCCGCAATGATGGAGATGGAGATGGTGGCGGAAGGTTACTTCGGCACCAAATGCATTCACCAGATCAACACCGCAGGTCCGGGGGTCGACATGCCGATCCTCGACTGCGTCTACGACATACTCTACCGCAACGCCGCGCCGCGCCGCGCCGTAGAGGCCATAACAGGCTCGTTCACATAAGATCGAAGCCGTTCCGCCCCGGGGCGGAACGGCTTCCACTACTTTTATATTTCAGTATCCAACTTTAACATAACCCTTTCCGTTTTTTTAGTGGATGTCCGCATATGGACACTTCCTCAGGTATTAACCCAAACATACAATAAAAATGAAATCTATAGAACTCAACATCGAAAAAGCTCTCTTTTTCGCAGAAAAGGAATTCAACGCCGCCAAAGATGACGCGCGCCAGGCAATCACCACCCTCGAAGAGGGGAGCGGCGCGGGCAACGATTTCCTCGGATGGGTGAAACTTCCCTCCGAGACTCCGGCTGAACTCCTTGACCGCATCAACGCCACCGCCGCACGTCTGCAGGAAAACTGCGACTACGTGGTGTGCGTCGGCATCGGCGGCTCTTATCTGGGCGCAAAGGCAGTCAACACTGCTCTCGCCGACAATTTCGAATACTACTACGCTCCGGAACCCAAGCGTCCGAAGGTGCTCTACGCCGGCCAGAACATCGGCGAGGAATACACCGCTGAGCTTGAGAAACTCCTCACCGGCAAGCGCTTCGGCATCATCGTGATCTCGAAGTCGGGCACAACCACCGAACCCGCCATAGCTTTCCGCATCCTCAAGGAGCAGCTTGAGAAGCAGGCCGGCAAGGAAGCTGCCAAAGACCTCATCGTGGCGATCACCGACGAGAAGAAGGGCGCGCTCCGCACTCTCGCCACTCAGGAGGGATATGAGACATACGTGATTCCCGACAATGTCGGCGGCCGTTTCTCTGTGCTCACTCCGGTCGGCCTTCTCCCGATCGCCGTGGCAGGCCATGACATCAAGAAACTCATGGCAGGCGCCGTCGAGATGGAGAAATCTACTCTCCGTCCCAACGAAGACAACATCGCCGAGACATACGCTCGCATGAGAAACGCGCTCTACCGCAGCGGCAAGAAGATCGAGATCCTCGCCAACTTCGACCCGAAACTCCACTACTTCGGAGAGTGGTGGAAGCAGCTCTACGGCGAGTCCGAGGGCAAGGA
Organism: uncultured Muribaculaceae bacterium; assembly: GCA_947176745.1. GTDB lineage: Bacteria > Bacteroidota > Bacteroidia > Bacteroidales > Muribaculaceae > Lepagella. The sequence continues at coordinate 42,363 of CAMWRV010000010.1, read as the reverse complement.
GGGAAAAGGCATCTACCCGGCTGCCGTAGACTTCACTACCGACCTCCACTCGATGGGTCAGTGGATCCAGGAGGGGGAGCGCACCATCTTCGAGACTGTCATCTCCGTGGCCAAGCCCGCAGTGGAACGTCGCGTGCCCTCTGACGAGGCGAACCTCGACGGTCTCAACTATCTCGCCGGCAAACGCATCGACGAGGTCAACAAGATGGCAGAACTCGGCACACAGATGGCTCACGTCGACGGCGGTGTGCCCAACATGCGCATCGTGATCGAGTCGCTCGACGAGCACACGCTCGGCGGCCTGATCTACTTCTTCGAGAAAGCCTGCGGCATCAGCGGCTACATGCTCGGCGTCAACCCCTTCAACCAGCCCGGCGTCGAGGCATACAAGAAGAACATGTTCACCCTGCTCAAGAAACCGGGATATTGATCCCTCACAGACAGCAGAACTGCTGCTGAAATAAACCGCCGACGGTCCGTACCGCCGGCGGCATTGTTTTATATCGTAAATCTAAACCAAGTGCCGAAAGGATAAATTATATCCAGGTTGCGTTCTGCCATTACAAAAATGCCGTTGGCATATTTTTAATATCCATTTACATTTATTCCAAAAAATTTTATAACTTTGCTTTTGGAGACACATAAAGCCGGTCAACCGGCTTATATTGATGATTCTGCCATTTTTTATACTTTTACCCATTAACCTCTTCATCGTATGAAAAAGTCTTACGCATTATTAGGAAGCGCACTCCTTCTGACTGCCACGGCCGCAAGCGGACTTTCAGATTCCGCCCTCCGCACGCACCGGATCGCAAAGCAGGCCAATCCCGAGAAACTGCCTCTGACCGAGGCCGCGTCAGCCACCCTCCGCAAGGCATCAGCAGAGACCATCTCAAGTCTGAATACGGACTCTCCCCGCAAGGAGGCTGCGTCTGACGAATGGACTTCGATCGGAACAGGCACATATACCGACGCAATTCTGTCAGATTTCTTCACTACCGTCGAACCCACAACTTTCGATGTGGAGATCGAACAGAATGTCGCCGATCCAGACACATACCGCATAGTCAATCCTTACGCCAACTGGACAAACCCCTACAGCAATGTGACATACCATGACGAGATGACTAATTATCTGGTATTCCACATCTATGACGGCCGGTATGCGTGGATCGAAGACTTCAACACCGGCGTGGAGTTCGTGGACGAAGAAACACCTCTCGGTGACGAAGGAGACTACTTCCTGAAAGCACTCAGCAACACTGCCGCCCTCGTCGACTACAACGGAATCGATCTGGTGGCAAGCGTGCTGCCTTCTGCTCTTGCCACTTACGAGAACGGCGTGATCCGCCAGCCCGCGACATACACGAACGGAGGACGTACATACTACTCCCTCCTGCTTGAATGGGCCGACTGCTCAGACAGCTATTACATAGCCAACTCCGGGGGTGACTTCATGATCACCATGCCGGGAGCGACCGTTCCGCAGACCGAATGGGTAAGCCTCGGAACCGGAAAATATACCGACGACATCCTCGCCTCTCTTTTCAGCGACATCGACGTCGAGACCATGGAAGTGGAGATCATGCAGGACGCTGACGATCCGACTCATTTCTGCATTCCCAATCCATATGCAGCACACTCGGCCACGCTGACGAACAACGGCAACGGCATGCTCGAATTCTACGTGATCGACGAGACGTACGCTTACTTCACCAAAATGAACACCGGCATCGTTTTCGGAAGCACAGAGCTCAACGCGAAGATGAATGTTTCAAGCATGATCTCAACGTATGGACACAGTATGGTGTACAGCGTGTATCCCGACGCATTTCTTCAATATGACAACGGTATCATCACTGCATCTACATATTTCGTAGATGGAGAAGATGAGTATCCTGTCTTACTGATTCCCTATGGCGGCAACAACTACATCGCCAACAAGAGCGGTATGCTCTGCATCGAGTTCCCCTCTGCCGCCGAAGAAGATCCCTACAACTGGGAACCGCTCGGCACGGGCCGGTTCACCGACGACTTCCTCGCATCGTTCATACCCGACGCTGAGATCTCGACTTTCGACGTCGAGGTGGAACGCGACACCGACAATCCCGACCACTACAGACTTGTAGATCCTTATGCCAACTGGCAGCATGACACATACAGTGCTTCGGCACCCGGCGTTGCAGAGTTCTACATCGTCAACGACGCCTACGCTTACTTCCCGAAATTCGTCACCGGCGTTCGCTATGAAGGCAAGATCCTCGAAGTGTCGCACAATGTGATGGGTCCGCTCAACAACGGCATGACCATCGACGACGTCATCGCCATCTTCCCTGAATCGCTCGCGAAATATGAGGATGGCGTACTGACCGCCACCGCGACATTCGACAATGGCGGCACGCCCTTCTCAGTTTTCCAGATTCCTTACAACAACGCCCTTGAGCGAGTGAATCTCTCCGAGGCCTTCCGTCTGGAAATGCCGACCGACACGCCCAACTCCGTATCTGAGATCGAGACTGAAAGCGAGTTCCCGGCAGTATACTACAACCTGCAGGGCGCGCGCGTCGACAATCCCGCAGCGGGCATATACATCCGCGTCTGCGGTGACCGCGCCGACAAGGTGATCGTACGCTGACCCCGACCGACAACCCGAAATTGAACCCGACAGGGCCGGGCCGCAGCAACCAGACTCCGGCCCGGCCCTGCCTCAATTATGAACTTATCATCTAAGACCCCATCCCACAAAAGATGGAGTATTTCACCCTCGGATGCATCATATCAACCAAAAAGATTCCTTTTGGTTAAAAAAAGTTGGTCATACCGATCATTTTAATTATCTTTGCGTGCGGTTTTGGTTTCTTTTCAGATCTCCGGCGGAATCCGCTTTCCCGCACGGCGGCAACCCGGACCGGAACCCTGCTAAAGCGAATTCAAGATGTTTGAACCGACTTTCTACTATACAGTCACAATATCGATGATAGTGCTCGCCATGATCGTCTTCGTGGCCCTGCACCGCGTCACAGCCGGATACGGCATGATGTACAACCGCCAGTGGGGGCCGACCGTCGGCAACCGCACAGGCTGGGTGCTGATGGAGGCGCCGGCGTTCGCAGCGATGCTCCTGCTCTGGCTTCTCAGCCCGAGGGCCACGCAGCCCGCCCTTGTGGTCATGGCCTCGCTCTTCGAGATCCACTACTTCCAGCGGTCGTTCATCTTCCCCCTGCTTATCAGAGGGAAAAGCCGCATGCCCCTCGCGATAATCGCGGCAGGAATAATCTTCAACGTGATCAACGCCTACATGATCGGAGGATGGCTCTTCTACACAAGTCCGGCCGACGCATATCCGGCGAAGTGGCTTGAAAGCCCGCAGTTCATAGCAGGCACTCTCCTTTTTCTTGCAGGGATGGCCGTCAACCTCCGCTCCGACAGCATAATCCGCAACCTGCGCAAGCCCGGCGACACACGTCATTACATACCCCGCGGAGGAATGTACCGCTACGTCACATCGGCCAATTACCTCGGCGAGCTGATGGAATGGACAGGCTTCGCCATCCTCACCTGGAGCCTCGGCGGCCTGGCCTTCGCCATATGGACATTCGCCAATCTCGCTCCCCGCGCCCGATCGATCCACAGAAGATACCTGTCGGAATTCGGCGACGAATATGCCTCGCTCAACAGGAAATACATACTTCCGTTCATATACTGACATTTCTGTGACAACGTTCTAATTTAAGAACAGAACGTAACCCATACCACTATGAAACTATTCACTCCGGCCATGATCGGCCCCGTAGAACTCCGCAACCGCACCATCCGGTCGGCTGCCTTCGAGGGAATGGGGCGCGACAACGGCCCGACCGAAATGCTACGCGACTATCATCTGTCGGTGGCGCGCGGCGGCGTGGGCATGACCACCCTCGCCTATGCCGGCATATGCCGTTCGGCACTATCGTTCAAGACCCAGCTGTGGATGCGCCCGGAGATCGTGCCGGAACTGCGCGACATCACCGACGGAATACACGCAGCCGGAGCCAAATCCTCCGTGCAGCTCGGCCACTGCGGCAACATGACCCACCGCTCCACCGCCGGTGGAACTCCCGTCGGCGCCACCACCGGATTCAACCTCTACTCTCCCACTTTCTGCCGCGGACTCCGCAAGGATGAGCTCAAGGAGATAGCCCGCTGCTTCGGCGAAGCCGTACGCACCTCGCGCGACGCCGGATTCGACTGCGTCGAGATCCACGCCGGACACGGATACCTCATCTCACAGTTCCTCTCCCCCTACACCAACAGACGCCGCGACGAGTTCGGAGGCCCGCTCGAAAACCGCATGACCTTCATGAGAATGTGTCTCGAAGAGACGCTCAAGGCCGCCGGATCAGACATGGGCGTGATCGTCAAGACAAACATGCGCGACGGATTCAAGGGGGGACTCGAGATTGACGACTGCCTGACTGTGGCCCGCGAGATCGAGCGCGCCGGCGTACACGCCATAGTACTCTCGGGAGGCTTCGTCAGCAAAGCCCCCATGTATGTGATGCGCGGAGAGATGCCCATTTACTCGATGACACACTACATGAAGCAGCTCTGGCTCAAATATGGCGTGCGACTGGCAGGCCGCTTCATGATACCGTCCGAGCCGTTCCGCCCGCTCTATTTCCTCGACGACGCCCGGCTGTTCAGAAAAGAACTCAACCTGCCGCTGATCTATGTCGGCGGAGTCATCGACCGCGAGGGGGCAGACACCGTGCTCGACAAGGAGGGATTCGACTTCATCCAGATGGGACGTGCCCTGCTCAACGAACCCGATTTCGTGAACCGCATGCGCGAGGCCGGCGAGCGGAACCACCGCTGCGGTTGCGACCACGTCAACTACTGCATTGCCCGCATGTATTCGCGAGAGATGGCATGCCACAAACACTGCACGGATCTCACTCCGGCCATTGTCCGCGAGATTGAAAAAATAAGAAGACGCGATGGCCGACGCAAATGACCTCCGCGGCCACATGGCCGTCGTGACCGGCGCGAGCAGCGGCATCGGACTCTGCTTCTGCCGCACCCTTGCCGCGAGAGGATGCGGACTCGTCATGATCTCCAACCAGAAGGAGCAGCTCGACCAATGCGCCGCCGCCATAGCATCGGAATCGGGCGTCGAGGCCATACCCCTCTTCTGCGACCTCACATGCGATGACGCCGCCGAGAAGATCATCGGCTTCATCGACAGCCGGGGTCTCGATCCCGACATTCTGATCAACAATGCAGGCATATTCTCGTTCCTGCCCGTGACCGACACCTCCGCGCGCCGGCTCGAATGCTTCATCAGCCTGCATGTGTCGGCGGTGACGATGCTCAGCCGCGCTTTCGCCGACCGGTTCATCCGCCGGGGCGGCGGCCGGATACTCAACATGTCGTCGATGTCTTGCTGGATGCCGATGCCCGGACTGGCCATGTATGCCGCCACCAAGTCATATATCCGCGTCTTCTCGCGCTCGCTCCACTACGAGACCCGCGAATCGGGCGTGACTGTCACCGTGGCTTGCCCCGGCGGCATAGCCACCGACCTCTTCGGACTCCCCCGCAACCTCCAGCGGCTCGCACTGCGCCTCGGCGTGCTGCAGTCGCCCGAGAAGTTCACGCGCAATGCCGTGCGCAAGATGCTCAAAGGACGCAAACAATATATCAACGGATGGCTCAACCGCCTGTCGATAGTCTTCGTGGCCAGCCTGCCCACACGCGTGAGAATGGCGGTAAAGCACCGCATGCTCGACAAAAACATCACACGACCCTGATTTGTTAAAAAAAGAGAAATTCTTACTTATATGCCCAACCGATTAGTCGAAACAATACCGGCGCAGGCCGCCCGGCTCGGCGACCGCGAGGCCTACCGCTTCTGCTGGCGCAAGGATGGAGAATGGCTCCCGACCTCATGGGCGGAGTTCGCGCTGCAGGTCGATGTGGCCGCAAAGGCCCTCGCCGCGCTCGGGCTCCTTGAAAAAGACACGATAGCGGTGTGCTCGCCCAATACCCCGCAGATACTCATCACGGAGTTCGGGGCGTTCCGCAACCGCATCGCGTGCATTCCCATATACGCAAGCAGCGTGCAGGCGCAGTTCGACTTCATCGTGCGCGACGGAGGCGCAAAAGTGATCTTCGTCGGCGACAAGCACCAGTATCCGATGGCCTACCGGCACTGGAAATCAAATCCGTCGGTCAAAAAGATTGTCGTCTTCAAGAACGACGGCCTGATGCTTCACGAAGATGACACGGTGACCATATTCTGGGATGACTTCATCCGACTCGGCATGAACGCCCCGAGCGAGACAGCCGAAGAGGTCAAAGCACGTTCGGAGAGAGGACTCCCCGCCGACATGGCGACTCTGATCTACACCTCGGGCACCACCGGCGAGCCGAAAGGAGTGGTCATATCGCACGCCAACTACGACGCCGCGATCGAGAAACACATGCAGATGCTCCACGCCATAAAAGACACCGACCTGTCGATGGCGTTTCTCCCCATGTCGCACATTCTGGAGAAGGCATGGTGCTACTTCTGCATATGCCGAGGCCTGACAATAGCCGTCAACTACGACCCGCGTGTCATAGCCGACACGATACACACCGTCCACCCCAACCTGATGTGCTGCGTGCCCCGGTTCTGGGAGAAGGTCTACGCCGGAGTCCGCGAGAAGATCGAGGAGATGTCGCCTCTGCAGAAGGCAATGATCCGCCGCGCCCTGAAAACCGGCAAAGCGCGCAACCTGAAATATCTCCGCACCGGACGCCACGTGCCATGGCTTCTGGAGAAGGAATACCGCTTCTGGGACGCACGCGTGTTCTCGCGCCTGAAGCATGCCGTAGGAATACCCGACCCCAACTTCTTCCCGACAGCCGGAGCGCCGCTTTCCGACACCATCTGCGAGTTTTTCCGGGCGATCGGAATCGACATCATAATCGGATACGGTCTCTCCGAGACTACGGCCACTGTATCTTTCTTCCCCCCTGTGGGCTACGAGATCGGAACTGTAGGAGTGCCCCTGCCGGGACTTGACGTCAGGATAGACTCCAACGGCGAGATCCTTGTGAAGGGTGCCACCGTGACTCCGGGATATTATAACAATCCCGACGCGAACGCGGCCGCATTTACCGACGACGGATTTTTCCGTACAGGCGACGCCGGACACTTCACCCCCGACGGCGCTCTTGTGCTCACCGAACGCGTCAAGGATCTGTTCAAGACCTCCAACGGCAAGTATATCGCACCGCAGATGATGGAGAGCCGTCTGGCCGAAAACAAATATATCGACGAAGTGGCCGTGATCGGAGACCGCCGCAAGTTCGTGACGGCTCTCGTAGTGCCAAACCTCTCGCAGCTGAGAGCATGGGCCGCATCGCAGGGCATCGACACCGACGACTCCGAGACCCTGATGCAGGACCGGCGCGTCATCTCCTTCATAATGTCGAAGATAGAGGCATATCAGAAAGACATAGCCGATTACGAGAAGATAAGGCGAATCACGCTCCTGCCACACCACTTCTCGATCATGAACGGCGAGGTGACAAACACGATGAAAGTGCGCCGTCCGGTCGTGGCCCGCAATTATGCCGACCTGATCGAACGCATGTATTCCGACGAATACCCCCTCGCGTCTGCCCCTCCGCAGTAAAAATATTCTCCAATCCTAAATTAACATAGGTTATTTTTTTATAAAACATAAATCTATAATATTGCAACGTGGAATCTGTTTTCCGGATTCCACGTCTTTTATTTTCAGACACACCGACATTTATTATTCAAATTCCATATGCTTATGAAAAACAGGAACAAAATGCTTCTCATCGGCGCGGCAGTAGCCTCTGCATCTGCATTCGCCGCAGGGCCGCAGCTCGTGTTCGACACCGGAGATGAAAACTCCTACGTGGTCAACATCTCAAGCCTGAGCCGCGTCGAGTTCAAGGAGGGTGGACTGAATGTGGTCGGACAGGAAGAGAGATTTCTGCCGTATTCCGGTCTGGGACGCGTCACCATCGACCATGAGGGCACACACACACCGACATCTGTCAGACAAGTGGCAGGAACCTTATCTGCATTCCGCATCATGACAGACCGTGCCGCCGGCACAATATCACTCTCCGGATTCGGAGACGGCCCGACCGACGTCATGATCTTCTCGACCGCAGGCAACACCGTCTTGTCGATAAACGGATACAGCGGCGGAGACATAGCCGTCGCCGGTCTTCCGACAGGAATCTACATCGTTAAGACATCGGCCGGAAACTGTGCGAAATTCATTAAATGACAAACACATCAGATGACAAAACACATCAAATGACAAACACTCGGAGACTATGAAAAAATATATACTTGCAGCAGTCATGACAGCCGCATGCGGCGTAACATGTTTCGGTCAGGCCGATGAGAACCCCAACCGCCTGATCCTCCACTATCTCAACGGCGAGACCGTGACATTCGATCTCGGAGAACTCGACTACATGGAGTTCGACCGCGAAGACCCCGTGCCCCCTGCCCCCACAGATCCTAAAATCGGCGACTACTTCTACAGTGACGGCACATGGAGCGACGGCGGCCTCATCAGCATCGACCCCGACGGATGCAACGCCGTGTGGAGTGCCACACGCCCCGCTCCGCTCGAAGGCAAGACCGTGGTCGGAATCGTTTTCCAGACAGATCCCGAACGCATGTCGGAAGCCGACAGAGAAGCCGGCTTCACTCACGGATATGTGATCGGATGCCGCAACATCACCGATCCCAATAAGTCGAACTATGCCAGCTATCCCGAAAGCGTCTGGTTCGCCGGACAGTGGGCCACGACTGACCTCAACAATGTGGCCAAGGCTGCCTCGACCTGCTACCAGCGCATCAACGGAAGCGAGGAGACAAAGAAGATGATCGACGGCAACGATCCGAAGTACTATGAAGAAGACATTCCGCTGTTCTACTACGGCACCGAGAAATATCCCGTGGCCGCGCCTGAAGGCACAAGCGGATGGTTCATCCCCGCCATCGGACAGATGTGGGACTGCGTGGCCAACTTCTGCAGCGGCGAAGTGGCGGCATTCCTTGCCTCAAACCGCGAGAACACGTCAGACTTCACATACTACGTGTCGAAGTCCGACCTTTCGCACTCGCCGGCTGAAGACTTCATGAAAGTCTTCGAGCTTGTGCCCGATTCCGACAAGGATGAGATCACGATTCCCGACTCCAACAATATTCTTTCTCTCGGCACATCGTCAAGATACGACACAGAATCGCGCGTCATCATCAATCTCGGCATGAACGGCAACGGTCTGGTAGAAGGCATGGCCGAATGGTTCGACGGCGAGGCGCACGCACGCCCGATTCTTGCGTTCTGACACACACGCACAGACAGAGGTTCATCGCTGCCGCCACACTGCCGCCCGAAGCCGCCCGCACGGACTCGGGCGGCTTTTTATCCGCTTTTAGGGGGCGGTTTACGCGTATGTGATTTTTTTTTACTAATTTTACGGTCTGAAACAAGAATCAATCATGATCACTTCCGACCAGTTCAAACATATCGAAAGCCGCGTGGCTGACCTGAGACGCTATCTTGACATCGATTCGAAAAAAATCGAAGTCGAAGAAGAAGAACTCCGCACCCATGTGGCCGATTTCTGGGACGACCGCGACAAGGCCGAGGCCCAGATGCGCAAGATAAAGGGAATACATTTCTGGATCGACGCCTACACCGCTGTCGAGAAACAGCTTGAGGAGCTCCGCCTCGCGCTCGACTTCCTCAAAGACGAGCTTGTGACCGAAGAGGAGGTCGACGCCCAGTACGCCACCCTCGTCAAAGAGGTGGAGGATCTCGAACTGCGCAACATGCTCCGCCGCGAGGAAGACAAGCTGAGCGTGGTGCTCAAGATCAACTCCGGAGCCGGAGGCACCGAGTCGCAGGACTGGGCCTCGATGCTCATGCGCCTCTATCTGCGCTATGCCGAGCGTCACGGCTACAAGACCTCTATCGCCAACATACTCGACGGCGACGAGGCCGGCATCAAGTCCGTGACCATCAACATAGAGGGTGACTACGCCTATGGCTTCCTCAAGTCGGAAAACGGCGTGCACCGCCTGGTCCGCGTGAGCCCCTACAACGCGCAGGGAAAACGCATGACCTCGTTCGCATCAGTATTCGTGACACCGCTCGTCGACGACACGATCGACATCCAGGTCGAGACGGCGCGTGTGTCGTGGGACACTTTCCGCTCCGGAGGCGCCGGCGGACAGAACGTCAACAAGGTCGAGTCGGGAGTCCGTCTGCGCTATCAGTTCAAGGATCCATACACGGGCGAAGAGGAGGAGATCCTCATCGAGAACACCGAGACCCGCGACCAGCCTAAAAACAAGGAGAACGCCATGCGCCAGCTGAAATCGATACTTTACGAGAAGGAGCTGCGCCACCGCATGGAGGAGCAGGCGAAAGTCGAGGCCGGCAAGAAGAAGATCGAATGGGGCAGCCAGATCCGCAGCTACGTCTTCGACGACCGCCGCGTGAAGGATCACCGCACCAACTACCAGACCTCTGACGTCAACAGTGTGATGGACGGCGAGATCGACGAGTTCATCAAGGCATATCTGATGGAGTTCGCAGGCTCGGAGTCAAACGACTGACCTTTGCCCGCCGATACGGCATAAAAAACCGGAGAGGCTTGAAAATCATGGATTTTCAAGCCTCTCTATTATCATCTTGGGGGTTATGCCCGCAAGGCAGTGCCAGTCGCCCCGGTGGCATGGTCTGTCGCCGAACACCGAACAGGGACGGCACGTCATGTCGAGCTGTACCACATCGCGCGTGCGTTGCCGCCAGCCGAGGAAGCCGGCATAGGGGTGCGTGGCTCCCCAGACGCTCACCGTGCGCAGTCCGACAAGCGAGGCGAGATGCATGTTGGCCGAATCCATCGACAGCATGACATCGCAGTGACTGAGCAGCGAAAGCTCGGCCGCAATGCCGAGACCGGCCTCGGCCATGTTGACCACAGACGGATACCGCCGGGCCAGAGAGGCGATCGTGGCTTTCTCCTCCTCGCCGAAGCCGAATATGAATATCTTCCGGTCAGGCAGACGGTCGAAATGCTCGATCACACGCTCCAGACCGGCAAGCGGATAGATCTTCCCCCGGTGACGCGCGAAAGGCGCGACGGCCATCCAGTGCTCGCCGGGACGGCGCGGGGCCGTGACCGAGGCGAAATCCGACGGATCTCCTTTCCGGCTGCCCCACAGAGTGTCGAAGTCACTGGCAAGCGCGATGCCGGCGCGGTAGAACACGTCGCGGTAGCGCTCGGGCATAGGCTTGAGCTGCACAAGCACCTTGTTCTCGCGGCGTGTCAGCTCCTTTCTGGCGCGGCGACCCTTGTGGAGACGGCTGACCCTGACTCCGGCCAGACGCATGAACACCCTAAGCATCTTGGTGCGCAGCACATCGTGGAGGTCTACATAGTCGGTTATGCCGTAACGCTTGCGCAGAGCCTTGGCCAGACGCCACATGCCGGCCACTCCCCTGTAGTTGTCGAGATTGACGGCAGCCATCGTGAGATTGGACGGAGGGTTGATGAACACCTGCGCCGGATGGTGGCGCGTCAGGTAATAGAAACTGTCGTCAGGGTTGGCGGCACACGCGTCATAGACCGACGGCAGCGTCATCGCCACATCGCCCAGGGCGGAAAACCGCGATATGAGCACAGCCCGTCTATCCTTGTTTTTCGGCATAAGACTCCTGATAGTTCTGACTTGTGGTTATTTCTTGGCGTAGAGCACAGGATTGGTCGAAGGGTCGTTATAGAGCTTCATCTGCCTGTAGACCTTCATGTATTTGCGGCCAGCCTCTATGTCGGCAAGCAGCTGGTCGATCGCGAGCGAAAGGTCGTCTCTCTGCTCGAGAAGGACAGCGAGACGCGCGCGGCTGCGCTCCAGATGCGCCTCGTCGGCGTCGGTGCGTTCGGCCTGCTCGCGCATGTGCCAGATCTTGAGGGCGAGAATCGAGAGGCGGTCAAGCGCCCAGGCGGGAGACTCGGTGTTGATCGTGGCATCGACTCCGGGGGTGACGTCCTTGTATCTGTCGCGCATCCATGTGTCGATATCCTCCACCATGTCGGTGCGCACCTGGTTGGAGCGGTCAATGCGGCGTTTCAGCTCAAGAGCCTCCTTCGGGTCGATATCGGGATCGCGGATTATATCTTCCAGATGCCACTGCACGGCGTCAACCCAGTTCTTCGAGTAGAGTATCGCCTCGAACGACCCTGCGGGATAGGGATTCTCCATCGGGGCGTCTACATTGTCATGTCTGTGATAGTCGGCCACGCTGCGGTCGAAGACCTCGTTGGCGGTTGTAGATATACTGTCCATAGTCGGTTTTGGTTGTTTTCAGATATGATTTCAGAAATTATCCCCAAACATAATAAAAATTTCCCAATCCGCAAAAAAATCGTTATTTTTGCAGTTGCTCCACGTCTCATCGCGGAGCCTCGACAAGATGAGCAAGACAATACAGGTCTACTGCCGCAACATTAGGCAATATATCGACACGGAGGGAGGCGACACGCTGGCTGAGATAGCCGCCGCGCTGTCGCCCGGACTCGGATTCAGCCCCATATGCGCGCTGGTCAACAACAAGACGGAGCATCTCGGATTCCAGGTGTTCGCGCCCAAGGAAGTGGAGTTTCTCGACGCGCGCTCGCCGGTGGGCCGCGAGGTGTATGTGCGGTCGCTCTGCATGATACTCTGCCGCGCTCTGCGCCACACCGACGCGTCGCTTACCATACGCATAGAGCACTCCATAGCCCGCGGACTGTTCTGCCGCCTGTTCGATCCCGACGGACGCCGCGTGACCGTAACCGACGCTCTGGCTGACTCTATTCTTGCCGAGATGCGCCGCCTTGCCGGGGCGGATCTTCCGTTCACCCGCCACGAGAGACTGACGGCCGACGTTACAGCCATGTTCCGCAGCCAGGGTCTCGCCGACAAGGTCCGTCTGCTTGAGACGGTGCCCGAGATATACACATCGTATTACGAACTCGACGGATATGCCGACTCATTCTACGGTCCGCTCGCCCCGTCGACGGGCGCGATCGGCGTTTTCGACATCAAGCCATGGCAGGACGGTCTGCTCCTGCTCGGACCCGACACGGAGAATCCCGACATGCCGGCCGCCCCGCTGACGCAGGAGAAGATGTTCCGCGCCTTCACCGAGCATCTGCTGTTCAACCGCGTGATACGCGTCTCTTCAGTCGGAGAGCTCAACCGCGCCGTGGAGCGCCGCGAGACCTCCGACCTCATCAACGTGGCCGAAGCGATGCACGACAAGCTGATCGGACGCATCTCCGACGAGATACTTTCACGCCGCCGGCAGGGGGGAGCATCGGTGATCCTGATAGCCGGCCCGTCGTCGTCGGGCAAGACCACGACGTCGAAACGTCTCGCCATACAGCTGATGACCAACCTGATGCGTCCGAAACTGATATCGCTCGACGACTATTTCATCAACCGCGAGGACACTCCCCGCGACGCCGACGGCGAATATGACTACGAGTCGCTCTACGCTCTGGATCTCGCCCGCTTCAACGCCGACATCCGCGCCCTGCTGCGAGGCGAGGAGATCAATCTCCCCACCTACAGCTTCGAGCTGGGACGCCGCGTAGACCGCCCGCGTCCGCTCTCGCTCGCTCCCGACGAGGTGCTGATCGTGGAGGGCATACATGGTCTAAACCCCGAACTGACAGCCGAGATCCCGCAGGAACAGATCTTCAAGATGTATGTGTCGGCGCTGACGACTCTCCGCATCGACGACCACAACTGGATCTCGACATCCGACACGCGTCTGCTGCGCCGCATCGTGCGCGACAACAAATATCGTCACACCTCGCCCGAAGACACGATACGCCGCTGGCCGAGCGTGAGGCGCGGCGAGGAGAAGTGGATCTTCCCATTCCAGGAGAACGCCGACGCCACGTTCAACTCGTCGCTGCTGTTCGAGATCGGGGTCATGAAACCCTATGCCGCTCCGCTGCTCGAGACCGTACCGCACAACGTGCCCGAATACACCACGGCCTACCGTCTGCTACGGTTCCTGCGATATTTCCGCCCGATCCCCGAGACGCAGGTCCCCTCGACCTCGCTGCTACGCGAGTTCCTCGGCGGATCCTCTTTCCACTATTGACCACAGATACCGACCGCCGCCGTCTACAGCGACGCCCGGCACACTGACAACGCGCGCAATGAAAGAATTCACCCACGAAGACATAGAACGCATCATCGGCCAGATCGACAACCAGGACCGCGAGCACATCATCGCCGAGATCGACGACATGCACCCCGCCGACATCGCCGAGCTATTTCAGGATCTCAATCTGCGGCAGGCCGAATGGTTCTTCGACCTGATTCCCGACAAGGAGAAGAAGGCCGACGTGCTCATGGAACTCGACGAGGAGGACCGCAAGAAACTCCTCGAAGGCATGGACAACGACCAGATCGGCCACTTCATCGACCTGCTCGACACCGATGACGCCGTCGACCTCATTCAGGAGCTCGACGAGGAGGACCGCGAGGAGGTCATACAGAACATCGGCGACGTCGAGCAGGCCGGCGACATCGTCGACCTGCTGCAATATGACGAGGACACCGCCGGCGGTCTGATGGGAACAGAGCTGATATCGGTCAACGAGAACCTGTCGATGCCCGACTGCCTGCGCGAGATGCGCCATCAGGCCGAAGAACTCGACGACATCTACTACGTCTACGTGGTCGACGACGACAACAGGCTCAAGGGTGTGCTTCCGCTCAAGAAGATGATCACCCACCCCTCGGTGTCGAAGATCAAGCATGTCATGGAGACCGACCCCGTGTCGGTCAAGGCCGACATGCCGATCGAGGAGGTGGCCATCGACTTCGAGAAGTACGACCTGGTGGCCATGCCGGTAGTTGACTCGATCGGACGTCTTGTCGGACAGATCACGGTCGATGACGTCATGGACCAGGTGCGCGAGCAGTCTGAACGCGACTACCAGCTCGCTTCGGGTATATCGTCAGACATCGACGCCGACGACTCCATATTCGCCCAGACCAAGGCCCGCCTCCCCTGGCTGCTGATAGGAATCATCGGAGGTATAGTCAACTCACTCATTCTCGGCGGATTCGAGCGACAGCTCGCCACCGTGACAGCGCTTGCTTTCTTCATCCCGCTCATCGGAGGCACCGGTGGAAACGTCGGTGTGCAGGCGTCGGCCATCGTCGTGCAGGGTCTCGCCAACGGCCGGCTCGAACTTGCCGACTTCTGGCATCAGATATGGCGCGGCATCAGAATAGCCATCCTCAACGCCATTGTCATTTCGGGCGTCGTGTTCGCATACATAACACTCACCGAGCCGGGCGACTATGCCCTCGTCATGGCCGTGTCGGTGTCGCTCTTCGCCGTGGTGATCTTCGCCACCGTGTTCGGCACGCTCGTGCCGCTCACGCTTGAGAAGCTGCGCGTGAATCCGGCTCTCGCCACCGGCCCCTTCATCCAGATCACCAACGACGTGGTCGGCCTGCTCATTTATGTGGGAATGTCGATATGGATGCTCAGCATCTTCCCGACATGACCATGACTGAAACCCGTTTTCCAATTTCAATTCCCAGACTTTGAAAAAGATAGCCGAAACCCCGCTGATGAGTCAGTATGTCGAGATGAAGAAGAAACATCCCGACGCTCTGCTGCTGTTCCGCGTGGGAGACTTCTACGAGACTTTCTCTGACGACGCAGTGGCCGCCTCCGAAATTCTCGGCATAACACTGACCCGCCGCGCCAACGGCAAGGCCGCCTATGTGGAACTCGCAGGATTCCCCCATCACGCCCTCGACACCTACCTGCCCAGACTCGTCCGCGCCGGACGCCGCGTGGCCATTTGCGAACAGCTCGAAGACCCCAAACTCACCAAGAAACTCGTGAAGCGGGGCATAACCGAGCTGGTCACCCCGGGCGTAAACCTCAACGACAATTCGCTGTCGGCACGCGAGAACAATTATCTGGCCGCAATCCACGTGAACCGCGCGTCGGTCGGCGTGGCGTTTCTCGACATATCGACCGGTGAGTTCCTGTGCGCGCAGGGTTGCGCACGCGACATCGACAAGCTCATATCCAACATCCGCCCCAAGGAACTGCTGCGCATGTCGGGGCTGCGGCAGTGGACCGACGACAACATATCGCACCGCTGCGCCATCTTCGACCTCGACGACTGGGTATTCACCTCCGACGCCGCGGAGTCGCGCCTGACGTCGCAGTTCGGCACGAAAGGTCTCAAAGGCTTCGGCGTCGACCATCTTCCCGACGCCGTCATAGCCGCCGGCGCCGTGCTGCACTATCTCGACCTGACACACCACACCGACATAGGCCACATCACCACTCTGGGCCGCATAGACTCCGGCCGCTTCGTGGCTCTCGACCGCTTCACGGTCCGCAATCTGGAACTGACCGAACCGCTCGCTCCCGACGGCATGTCGCTCTACGACGTGCTCAACATGACATCGACGCCGATGGGCGCCCGCAGGCTGCGGCACTGGATTCTCTTCCCGCTTCTCGACATCGACGAGATCACGCGGCGGCACGACACGGTGGAATATTTCTTCCGCGACCCCGACACCCGCTGCAAGGCGCAGGAATGCCTGCAGCGCGTCGGCGACCTGCAGCGTCTCGTCACCAAAGTGGGTGCCCGCCGCATCTCGCCGCGCGAGTGCGTCTCGCTGTGCGCGTCGCTGACAGGTTCTGCCGCGCTGCGCCGCACTCTGGCCGAATCTGAATCGGAAGCGCTCCGCACAATCGCCGACAAAATGGCCGACTGCTCACCCATTACCGACACGATCGAGGCCACGCTGTGTGCCGACGCCCCGGCTGTGCTCGGTCGCGGGCCGGCCATCGCCCCCGGTGTCGACGCCGAACTCGACGAGCTCCGCCAGCTCCATTCAGGAGGCCGGCAGGCCCTGGCCGATATCCAGACCCGCGAGTCGGAAGCCACAGGCATACCGTCGCTCAAGATCGGTTTCAACAACGTGTTCGGATATTACATAGAGGTGCGCAACACCCACCGCGACAAGGTGCCCGCCGACTGGATCCGCAAGCAGACCCTTGTCAGCGCCGAGCGCTACATCACCCCCGAACTCAAGGAGTATGAGGAGAAGATCATGGGAGCCGAACAGAAGATCGACGAGATCGAGAGCCGCATATTCTCGCGGCTCGTCGACGGGCTGGCACGCGTCATCCCAGACATGCAGTCGCACGCCTCGGCGTCCGAATATGCCGACTGCCTGCTCGCTCTCGCCCTCGCCGCCGACGCCTACGGATATGTGCGCCCAGTCGTCAACGACACGATGCGCATCAGCATCCGCGAGGGGCGCCACCCGGTCATCGAGCGCCGTCTGCCCCCCGGCGAGCCATACATAGCCAACTCGCTTACACTCGACTCCGACAAGACCCAGATCATGATGATCACCGGCCCCAACATGTCGGGTAAATCGGCGCTGCTCCGCCAGACAGCACTGATCACGCTCATGGCACAGATCGGCTCGTTCGTGCCGGCCGAGAGCGCGGAGATCGGCTATGTCGACAAGATATTCACCCGCGTCGGGGCCTCCGACAATATCTCGTCGGGCGAATCGACATTCATGATCGAGATGAACGAGGCCGCCGCCATTCTCAACAACATGAGTAAGCGCTCACTGATACTCTTCGACGAGCTCGGACGCGGCACGTCGACCTACGACGGCATCTCGATCGCCTGGGCCATCGTGGAGCATATCCACGAGAATCCCGACGCTCACCCGAAGACTCTTTTCGCCACGCACTACCATGAACTCAACGAGATGGAAGCGTCGTTCGCACGCATCGAGAACCACAACGTGTCGGTGCGCGAAATCAACGGCAAGGTCGTGTTCATGCGCAAGCTCGAACGCGGAGGCTCGGCCCACAGTTTCGGAATCCATGTGGCGAGACTCGCCGGAATGCCCCCCTCGATCGTGCGCCGCGCCGACCAGGTGCTCGAACGCCTTGAGGCCGCATCGGCATCGCCCGACTCCGCGAAGAGCAAACCCGACCTGTCGGGACTCGGCAAGGCACGCGACGGCTACCAGCTCTCGCTCTTCCAGCTCGACGACCCCCTGCTGTCGCAGATACGCGACCGCCTGCTCAATCTCAGCATCGACAATCTCACGCCTCTGCAGGCGCTGACCGTGCTCCACGACCTGCAGTCGCTTCTCACCGGAAAAAACTAAGCCAAAATGAAAGACCAGACCATTCTTTTTCATTCCACGATATTCGGGCCGGTGCGCTCGCGCCGTCTCGGGGTGTCGCTCGGCGTCAACCTCATGCCCTCCGACGGCAAGATATGCTCGTTCGACTGCCTCTACTGCGAAGCCGGATTCAACGCCCAGGGAGCGGGCCGGTCAGGACTCCCGCCGCGCGAACGCGTGGCCGCCGAACTCAAACAGCGGCTCGCCGCCATGCGCGAGGCCGGCGAACCGCTCGACGTCATAACATTCTCTGGTAACGGCGAACCTACGCTTCACCCTGATTTTCCGGCCATCACCGGCGATGTGATGCGTCTGCGCGACACCTATTTTCCGGAAGCCCGGATCTCGGTCCTCTCCAACTCCACGCGTATCTTCGACCCCGCTGTGGCCGAAGCTCTGAAGCGGGTAGACAACAACATACTCAAACTCGACTCAGCTGTCGAAGAGACCATGAGGCTGATCGACCGCCCCAACGACCCGGTCTTCACCGTGGAGCGCGTGGTTGACAGCCTGCGCCAGTTTGCCGGACAGGCCGTGATACAGACCATGTTCCTGCGCGGCGAACATGACGGCAAGCCGGTCGACAACACCACCGACACCGAGATCGACGCACTCATAAGAGCCTATCTCGCCATCAGGCCGCGCGAGGTGATGATCTACAGCATCGACCGCTCCACTCCCGAGGAGAACCTCCGGAAAGTCGAACGCGAAGAACTCGAGAGAATAGCGGCCCGCATCTCTGCGGCCGGAGTGACCGTACAGCCCTTCTGACCATGTTCACACTGCAACCGGCCCTGCTCTCGCCGGGCGACAGGATAGCTGTCGTCTCCCCCGCCTCGGAGGTCAACCCCGACTATATTGACGGCGCGGTCAGATTCCTTGAGTCCGAAGGCTTCCGGCCATTTGTCGCACCGCACGCCAAGGGCCCCGCCGCCGGATCATACGCCGCCCCCGACAGCGGCCGCCTCGCCGATCTCACCGACGCATGGAGCGACCCTTCGGTGCGCGCCATACTCTGCGCCCGCGGCGGATACGGATGCTGCCGCCTGATCGACAGGATTCCGCTCCGGCTCATAGCCGACAACCCGAAATGGCTGATCGGATTCTCCGACATATCCATCCTTCACGCCCTCTCGCTCAAGGCTGGAGTCATGTCGCTCCACGCCCCTATGGCACGCCACCTGACCCTGCTGCCGGCCGACCATTACTGCACCCGCGCCATGATGAGGATTCTCACCGACGGACTGCCGGTGGAATATATCGCACCAGCCCATCCGCTCAACCGCACCGGTCAGGCAGAGGGAATGCTCGCCGGCGGCAATCTCGCCGTGATCAACGGACTGGCCGCCACACCCTTCGACCCGCTCGACAGCGATAAGCCGCTGATCCTTTTCATCGAAGACATCTCGGAGGCAATCTATGCAGTCGAAAGAATGCTGATACGCCTTCGGCTCGCCGGCCGGCTCGACAGCATCAAAGGACTTGTCGTGGGGCATTTCACCGAATACCGCCCCGACCGCAACCATCCCGACATGGAGACCATGATATCGCGGATGCTCGGCGACGTGCCGTTTCCCGTGGCGTTCGGTTTTCCTGCCGGCCACACCGACGACAACCTCCCGCTCCCGCTCGGAGCCGCAGCAACGCTCACAGTCACAGGCGAAGAGACATCGCTCGTGCTTTCATGACACTCGCCCCGGCCATGAGAATAGTGACACTCTCCGATGAGGAATTCAGCGCAGCATGCGAGGCTCTCGCCCGCAAGGTGCGAGCCTCCGGATTCGACTACACGCTCATAGCCGGAATCGCCACCGGCGGCTGGCTCGTGGCTCAGCGCATGCCCTCCCCCCGCCGCGTGGCTGTGACCAAACGCCGGGGCGCACACAAGGCGCGGCGGAAACTGCTGCCGGCTCTGGTCGCCAGGCTTCCGCGCAGCGTCAACGACATGCTGCGCATAGCCGAAAGCCGCATATACGCGCTCAAGGCCCGCGTCATTCCCCCCGCGCCGTCGCACGTGGAGATCTCACCGGAACTCGCCGCCGAACTGCGCCGGAATCCGCGCGGCAGGATACTGATCGTCGACGACGCAGTCGACTCCGGCGCCACGCTTCTCAGCGTGGCCGAGGCCGTCAGAAAGACCGTGCCCGAAGCCGAAATACGCACCGCCGTCATCACAGTGACACGCCCAAACGCGGTCACCACACCCGACTGGTCGCTGTATCCCGAAGGAACCATCGTGCGCTTTCCATGGGCACCCGACAACTGAACTCCACAATTTTCCGCAATCCGGCACGTTATAAGTGAGATAACCTAACGCTTACTCTGTAGCCTAATCAATCACATATGTCAATCAAGTCCATTTCACTGGCAAAAGTAATAACGGCAGTATGCATACTGCTCACATCGCAAACGGCACCGGCGTCGCGCCAGAACGTGGCCGATCCCGACTGGACATTCCACTCGGCGTTCGACAACCGTCCCCGCAAGATAGTAGACACTGCCGACGCTGTCTACTTCTTCGTGCATCAGACACCCTATTCGGCCACCGATCACAACCTGTATTACAGCACTCCGGCCGGAGCCGTGTTCTTTCTCGACAAGAACGCCCCTGAGGCAGGCCTGCAGGACCTGCACCGTGTAGCACCCCTGTCGGGTGCCGACATGAGGATGTTTGCCGCCGATCCTGTCACCGGCCTTGCCGTCATAGCATACAGCGACGGAGGCATTGATCTGGTGACACGCGACCACAAAGTGACTTATTTCTCCGAGATACGCGACCGCAGTTTCCCGGGAGCTTCAGTGATCAACTCGATCTCTTTCGATCCGGCCTCACACAACGTCTGGATCAGTGCCGGCACAGGCTACCTCAGCATATCCGCCTCAACCTTATCCCTTCTCCAGAATGTGGAATGGGGAGTGTCGGTCAGCGACATCTGCCCTGTAGGCTCAAGCCTCATAGCCATAATCGACGGCGCGATGTACGAGGCCAAGGCAGGTTCCGATATCGCACGCCGCGAGTCGTTCAGCGCGATCTCCGGTGCGACAACCGGTGTGGCCGGTATTCCTCTCCATATATTTCCCCTCGGCGAGGGATTCTTCGGATATGTCACATCGACCGGAGCAGTCATCAAAGCGCTCAGAGGCGCCAACGGGTCATGGAGCCGAGAGGCGTTCGTAAACGACGGCGCAATCCTTCAGAACGCAGCCAACATAGTGTCAGACCGAACGGAGCATACAATAATCCCCACATCCAAAGGATATTACGTATCATCGGCATCAAAGGCATATCTGATAAGCAACGCCGGTGATGACGGCTCCAAGCCCGTGATGACAACAGTGGCGCTTCCGTCAGGCAGCACGTTCTGGTCTTGCTCTTACGACCACAATACATTCTGGGCATACCGCGAGCGCGGCGAATTCGTGTGCCGTCAGCTCAGCGGCTCCACCTGGACCGAACTCGGAGTCTACAAGACAGCCTCACCGCTCGTCTGCAAGGATATCGACTTCACATACTCACCGCTGCACGGACTTGTGGCCGTCAACCGTGAGCCGGGTAAAAAAATCGACAAGGTCGATACTGTCATACCGGTGCTGACAGCAGCCTACAGCAACGGCAAGTGGACCAATCTGTCGCCCGCCCACAACCGCCCCTACTACGCCGACGAGAACGCCACGTTCCTCAGCACATGGAACTCGCAGAGAAACCTCTACCCGCTCGGAAACCCGATGGGCTCTGTGGTGGATCCCCTCTTTCCGGACTACATGCACTCCGGATCCAACTGGTGCGGAATCGCGTCAACCAACCTGACCGATCCGCGCGAGTATCCGATTCTTTCCACGGTGTCGACCTACGCTTTCGCCAAGTTCCCCTGCCAGACCGACCTCGAACGACAGAACTGGGGAACCTTCACCGGCACATATTGCGCCGGATTCGATGCCGACAACGTGCTCTGGGTGTTCCGCTCGACAGGATACGACTATACCGAAGCCAACCGCAACAACATCGTTTTCCGCTACTGGACTCCCGAAGCAAGACGGGCGTCGCTCGAAAGCGGAGATCCGTCGCTTGCCGGAAACTGGAAAGAGATATACGTCACCGACAAAACTGTGAAGCCTCTGTTCTGGACAATGGCGAAAGCACTGAAACATCCGGCAAATAAAGGCAAACTTGCCGCATCTTTTCAGGATTGCGCCGAACGTGGCACCCAGCTCAACGGATCTGCCATCGTGATCTATGATCACAAAGGCACACTCGACAACTCCGCCGACGACACCTTGAACACAATCTTCCGGCTCCGTCTCGAAAACGGTTCACTCATGACCTTCGGTTATGTCAACGACATTCAGGAGGATCCCCTCACCGGCGAACTGATTCTGATGACCTACACCGACACGTTCATCATTGACCCCTCGGTTACACCGGAAAACGGCATCATGCCCGCCCGCATCCTCTCGGTCAAATCTGATGTGGGACCCGGCTGCGAGTTCCTCTCTCCCATCACCGCCACATCTGCCTGTTTTGACGAGTACAACCGTCTGTGGGTAGCCGCCCAGCAGGGTGGAGTGATCGGCATGAACGCCGACCGCACCGAGATGATCGCCCACTTCACGACGCAGAACTCACCCATACCTTCCGACGGAGTATACGGCATCTGCTGGAATCCTGACACGAAGTCGCTCTTCATGTCGACCGATCTCGGCATCGCCGAGGTCAGAGTGGACGCACCCGAACCCGTACGCTCCGGAATCCTCGATCCGTTCATCACGCCTGAGACCGTCGGCCCGGCCTATGCCGGCACGGTAGCCATCCACAACATTCCCGCCGGAGCCACCCTCAAGGTGGCCGATGCCGACGGAAAGACCGTGGCCAACGTGCCCGACGCCGTCAACGGCACATCATACTGGGATCTCCGCGACAGATCGGGACGTCGCGTGCCGACCGGACGCTATACCGTTATGGACGCCACCGCCACAACCGACTTCCCGGCCATGACAGTCACAGTGACACGCTGACACACTTCAACCGACCTGCATGACCGCAACCCCATATGAGCGGAAACTGAAACGCACCGGCAACAACATGGATGCCATACGCTATGTATTGGCATTCGCTGTTGTTGTCGAACACTTCAACTACCTCTGCGGAGCCCATATCCCATTCCCTATATCAGGCAACGACGGCGTCGGAGGATTCTTCGCCCTGAGCGGCTTCCTGATATACCGCAACTTCGAGAAACGACCCGCGCTGAGAGACTACATCGCTGCGCGCGCGAGACGCATACTCCCTCCCTACCTCTTCATTGTCCTGCTCTGCGCGTTCCTGCTCGCGGCGGTCTCGTCGCTGCCCGTTGCCGGTTACTTCACTGATCCGCAGTGGTGGCGCTACCTTGTCGCCAACGCGCTCTTCCTCAACTTCATCGAGCCGTCGCTGCCCGGAGTGTTCGAAGGTGCTCAATTCACCACCGCCGCAGTCAACGGCTCGCTCTGGACAATGAAAGTGGAGTGGTGTCTGTATCTGAGCGTGCCCCTCGTGGCCGCGCTCCTGCGCCGGCTTCACCGCACGCCACGTGACGCCGCATGGATCTTCTGCGTGATCATAGCGGTGTCGGCAGGCTACACCTGGCTGTTCTCCCACTTGCACCGCACGACTGGACACGAGATATATGCCATACTCGGACGTCAGGTGTTCGGCCAGCTCTCCTTCTTCTACACCGGTGTGCTGCTTTTTTATCGCCTCGACACACTGCTGCGGCACAAGTGGATCATACTGCTCCTGCTCATGTGCGGACTCGCGGCCATAAGGATATGGCCCGAGACCGGGGTCTTTCTCCGTCCGCCCGTCCACGGCACACTTGTGATCTGGTTCTCGATGGTCGGAAACTGGGGACACCGTATCAGCCGCCACGACAACGTGAGCTACGACATCTATCTCTTCCACTTTCCGCTGATGCAGCTTGCCGTCATGGCCGGAATCACGCGCCTCGGGCAATGGACCGGACTGCTGGCCGTCACAGCGGCAGTGACCATGATGGCCTTTCTGTCGTGGAATCTCGTCGGCCGCCGCTTCATGCGGCCGAGGCCGAGACGCGTTGCGCCTGCGACCACCTGACAAATCCCTTCACACGATATATGTTATCACGAGACTCACATACAAGCAGATGCATATCATGGCTGAAATTCCCGCTCGCAGCCATGATCGTGTTCATGCACACCGAGGCTTCATGGGATCATGCCGACCCTTCGTCAATACTCAACGCCACGCTCTGCTGGACAATACCCATAGCCGCCCGCGCCACATTCCTCTTCATAGGCGGCTACCTGCTTTTCGCCGGACGACAGACATTCGGCCCGCACGACTACCTTCACTCGCTGCGCCGGCGCGTCACCTCGCTGCTCATACCCTACTTCATCTGGATCATAATAGGATACGCATGCGCCCTCGCCATGGACGGTCCGGAAGCAGTCAGTCATCTTTCGGGCATCGTCGAGATATTCTGGGCCAAAGGATCCAACATGGCCGAGCACTCACTGCTTGGCTACGACTGCGTCCCGCTCGGCTATCCCGGCGGATACGCAGTCATGTGGTTTGTACGCAACCTCATGATAATGACGCTGCTGTCACCGGTCATATGGTGGCTTGCGAAGCTGCTTCGTCTCTGGATCTTCCCTCTCATTCTGGCCGGCATCCTGCTCCATGCCGGACTCCCCGGCCTTGAGAACCGCACCGTATGCTACTTCTCGCTCGGGGCTGCATTCGCAATCTTCGGCATCGACCCGACAGCATTTGTGCGCCGCCGTCCGGTTGTCATCATAACCGCGTGGGCAATCCTTTGCGCCGCTGGCTCGGCCGCAATATACCGCTACGACATGAACCATATCCTCACAGGGCCCAAGGTAATGCTGCTGCGCGATCTAATAGTCCTCTCAGGCGTCTTCGCGCTCTTCGCCATAGCGTCGCTCTCGCTCAGGCCGCGCGGATCGGTCGAAGACCGCGTCTCCACACCATTCAACCGACTGATGCTCACGCTCGCCCCCGCCGGATTCTTCATCTATGTGGTCCATCCCCTCGCCATAGTCGAGGCGTTCTCACGGATCACCGACCCGCTCGTGCCCGAAAAATGGCAGACATTCACGGCGTTCATATACTTCACCGTGGCAAGACTCTCACTTATACCTCTGCTTTACTTCGCGCTTGCCCGCGTCGCGCCCCGCACCCTCGCCGTCATCACAGGCGGACGCACACCCCGCCGCCCCGCACCGATACCGACACCGACCAATGCAATTTGATCACATTTTAATGTCATCATTTTAGTATTTAAAAGATATTGATTAATTTTGCATTTCAATCACTAACAAGTAAGTAAGATAATGAAAACCGCGCTGATTACAGGAATTACCGGTCAGGACGGCAGCTATCTCGCCGAACTCCTGCTTGAGAAAGGCTACGACGTACATGGCATCATACGCCGTTCGTCGGTAGACTACCGCGAACGCATAGCCCACCTCGAGGGGCATCCCAACTTCCACCTCCACTACGCCGACCTCGGCGATTCTATGTCGATACTCCAGGCCGTCTCGAAGATACGCCCCGACGAATTCTACAACCTGGCCGCCCAGAGCCACGTGCAGGTGTCGTTCGACTCCCCCGAGTTCACCGCCGACGTCGACGCCACCGGCGTGCTCCGCTGCCTTGAGGCCATACGCCTGTGCGGACTGGCCGACACATGCCGCTTCTACCAGGCGTCGACATCCGAGCTTTACGGCAAGGTAGAAGAGGTTCCCCAGAACGAGAACACCCCCTTCCATCCCTACTCACCCTATGCCGTGGCGAAACTCTACGGCTTCTGGATCGTCAAGGAATACCGCGAGGCATACGGCATGTACGCATGCTCAGGCATACTCTTCAACCACGAGAGCGAACGCCGCGGAGAGACATTCGTGACCCGCAAGATCACACTCGCCGCCGCCCGCATCGCCCAGGGCAAGCAGGACAAGCTCTATCTCGGAAACCTCAGCTCGCTCCGCGACTGGGGCTACGCCAAAGACTACGTGGAGTGCATGTGGCTCCTGCTCCAGCAGGAGAAGCCCGAAGACTTCGTGATCGCCACCGGCGAGCAGCACACCGTGCGCGAATTCTGCGAGCTTGCATTCCGCCGCGCCGGCATCGAACTGCGCTGGGAAGGCGAAGGAGAGAATGAGAAAGGCATCGACAAGGCCACCGGCAAAACGCTCGTCGAGGTCAGCCCCGACTTCTACCGCCCCACCGACGTGGTCAACCTCTGGGGAGACCCCACCAAAGCCAAGGGACGCCTCGGATGGGACCCCGCCAAGAAAACCACATTCGAGCAGCTGGTCAACCTCATGGTCGACCACGACATGGAGAAAGTGGCTGTGGAACGCGCCGGCGAGCGTATCCGCACCAACCTCGCCGAATACCTCGAAAAAGGCATCGTGAAGTAACACCGCCCCTGCAATACGACCTATTGTCGCTTAAAAGGGTTTGAATTCAGCATAAATCGGATAGCGGAAATTCGGAATAATTCCGGATTTTCGCTATCTTTGCATCGCATAGACACCAAATACAAACCAAGATAACGCATGGAGTCTCCTGCCACACTAGCCATATCAGAACCCTTCGACCCCGCCGGAATAGACGTGGAAAAGAAAAACATGCCGATCAGCACCCTGATTGCGATGCTGAAAAACGACATGATAGACCTGTCGCCGGCGTTCCAGCGGAAATCAGACTTGTGGAGCGACGAGAAACAAAGTCGTCTTATCGAATCGATATTGCTGAAACTGCCTCTGCCGAGCATGTATTTCGAATATAACTCCAAAACCAGGAAATACACCGTGATCGACGGTCTGCAGCGGCTCTGCGCACTGAAACATTTCGCGGTCGACTGCGATCTGCGGCTTAAGAATCTTGAATTTATAGACGCTCAGTATGGGGGACTCTCCTATAAAGATCTCAACTTTCAGGACCAGCTGGCCATCGGACTTGAAGAGATCGTTGTCAACGTATTCAAAGGCAACACCCCCGACAGTGTCAAGTATCTTATATTCAAGCGTCTCAACACAGGCGGGACACCCCTCAACAATCAGGAGATTCGTAACGCCATTTTCCCCGGCAAAGCAAACGGATTCATACGCGACTTGTCGGAAGCAAACTCCTTCTCAACTCTCGGATTCAGCAAGAAAAGGATGAAAGACCGCGAAGCGGTGCTGCGGGCCCTCGGATTCATGATCAAAGGTCATGAGGTGTATTCCGGCCGCATGGACACATTCCTCAACGACACACTCAGAGACATGGAAACCCTCGATGAAGATGAACTCCGTTCTGTCAGAGAACACTTCCTTGCCGCAGTCGCCACCAACGTCAGGATATTCGGAGACAAAGCTTTCAGGATTCCTGGCAAGACAAACCGTAAACCGTCTGTTTCCCTGTTCGACGTGATGGTAACCAGAATCGCCATGCTCTCCGACTGTGAAACTGAAAGACTTGTGCGATCAAAGGCATCATTTATAGAAGATTTCACGCAGCTCATGACCTCCGATGCCCGACTTAGAGAATCTGTCGGCAGTAAATCCGACCGAAAGGCCGCCACAACATACCGTTACGACACAATCGGATCTCTCATAAAAAAACATGCCTCGCAATGATAAGCCATATACATATCCACAACTTCAAGGCACACGCCAACACAGATCTCGGCATCGCGCCTCTTACCATAATGACCGGCATAAACGGCATGGGCAAATCTTCGGTCACACAAGCCCTGCTTCTTCTGCGAAGTTCCGCGACAGACAGCAGCTATCCCGACCGTCTCTCCCTTAAAAGCCGGGCGGTCAACATAGGGGGACAGTCAGGCCCGCTCGTCAACTGGTTTGTCGGCAACGACGACAATCCCGACATGATGCATGTCATCATCGACTCCGACGGTGATTGCGGCACACTGGATTTCCGCTTCAAGTATACACTTGACAACGCCACCGTACTGAAAGCATATCCGGGATTTTCCAATCCTGACAAAGAACTCCTTGCGTCGCATCCGCTGTTCAACGACAGATTCCAGTATCTCAGCGCGTTCCGCATCGGTCCTCAGACTTCATACGGCACAGACACAGACGCGCTTGAGCACAGACAGGTATCCGCAGACATGGGCGACGGAGCTTATGCCGTGGCCGTTCTGGAGCGATACGGCTCCGATCCGATAGCCATCCCGGAGGCGATACTGCCAGACCCGGCATCCGGCAAAACCGACAACAGTCTTAAAGCCCAGACCGCACTGTGGCTTGACCGCATATCACCAAGAATTCAGGTGACTGTCAACAGCGACGGCGACCGCCACACACTCGGCTACACATATCCGAGAACGAACGGGCTAAGAGGATCTGTGACAGCACTCAACACCGGATTTGGCGTCTCATACGTGCTTCCGATCATAGTCGGACTTCTCTCGACCGGCCCCGGAGGACTTGTGATAATCGAGAATCCCGAGGCCCACATACATCCAGCCGCGCAGTCTGCCCTTATGGAACTGATAAGCCGGGTGGTCAAAGGGGGAGCACAGGTGATACTCGAGACACACAGCGACCATATAATATTCGGCGCGCTCGTCAACATGAAGCGGTCCACACTAAAAAAGACCGATGTCAGTATCCTGCACTTCGATTCGCCGTCATACGACGGCATCCTCTCAGTCACTCCGGTCTCCATAGGTCCGGACTGCCGCATAAAAAACGCGCCGCCTCATTTCGTGGAACAGATGAACCTTGACCTTGACGTATTGTTTGATGAATAAGCTTTTGATCCATCTGCCTGAAGATGAAGGAACGAAGCCTCTCGTGCGGTTGAAAAAGATACTCAGGTTCATTGACTGCGAGAGATTCGAGGCATACTGGGACGAAAAATCCTTCAGATCGATTACAGCAAAGGAAGAAACCGACCCGTCAGACAAGACTTCGCTCGGTCTCAGACGCATGGCGTTTACGGATCTTACCGACTTCCGCCATATGCCTCCGCCTGATCCCGGCCACGTGATCTATTTGGCAGATGATGACATGACCGACAGTCTGTGGGGACGATACGCCAAAGCCGTTTCGACAAAAGAGAATATAGCGCTTGTCATACCGTCAGACATATTTGCCCCGCCGGTGCTTGCCGTCTGGAGAGACAATGCTCAGCAACCTCCGTTAAGGATCAACGAATGCCTGAGGAAAGAGACGGATGTCCATGACTGGTTCTCGCACCACCGCGATCCGGCACGCATGTTCAACCACCAATCTGGCAAACACCGTAAAAAGGAATATATCACCGGCGAAGGAGTCAGAGTCTCACCGCTCGATCTTGACAAAACAGATATCGAACATAATCTGAAGATCGCAGTAGGCGACAAAAAAGAAAGACGCCTCTTCGGGTATCATAAAGGCCGTGGATCCGTCATCATATTCTCGCTTGAAAACCATCCGCAGGATGGAGAAACACCCATATACCACGGGCATCGACTGCAAAATGACGACCCGCACCAGATCCACCGCCTCCCGCCGTCACCCATAAAAAAGCTCGAACTGTACCATTCCGTAAAACTTCTCTGACAGGCCGCTCCCTTGCACTCCAGCCATTAACATTTTTTGTGGGATGGATCTTACATCATTTCACACAGCGGGGCGGCCGAGGTTTGGCTGTCTGACATTTATTTATTAATTTTGCAGACCGAAAAAGAATTCTGACCTGACACCTTCGCGCTTCCGACTTACGGCGCGCCACACGACAATGACCCGCCAGCCAGATTCGATAAAATTGCCACAAAGACCGTAACTACCTGATTCAACCGACCATACGCAATCAGGCAGGACTCAGACCGTACAATCTGCCGTCAGACAGCACCAGCACGCACCTCCCCCAAACGGCAGACAACAAAACAGCCTCTTACTCGTTTAATATATAAGAACCAGCCACATAAACCCATGTGCGACCGAGTGACAGCCATACAGTACATCATAACCAACCGTTACGGAAGTAAAAAGGAGCTTATAGAGAAAATCCACGGTCACTACGACACATTCGTGGCCTCTGGCTTCATTTACGAACCCGCACATCTTCCGGCGTCGATAACGGGTCCGACCCGTCACCGCATAGTCCGCGAATGGGTCGCCACATCCGAGGCATTCCGCCGCGCAAAGATACTACATATAAAGCCCCACGACGACCTGCGCCTCGACTCCACACCCAAAAGCCGTCTGCGCAAAAAACACAAAAGCATACTTGTCTCCATAATCGACAAGATGCTGAGCATATGACCCTCCGATGAGACACGCCTACTGGCTTCCTGCGATGGCACAGGAAGGACCGGAGGT
The DNA here is from genome assembly GCA_947176745.1 of uncultured Muribaculaceae bacterium. Taxonomy (GTDB): domain Bacteria; phylum Bacteroidota; class Bacteroidia; order Bacteroidales; family Muribaculaceae; genus Lepagella. The sequence goes on along the minus strand of CAMWRV010000010.1, from coordinate 11,711 downwards.
CTTTGACCACCGCGTATGCTATCGCTCGTATCCTTCGCGCGACCTCGACATATTCATGCACATGCGCTCCGAATTGTCGATGCCCGAGACAAAATTGTCAGAATCCTCCCCGCTGGAAGGACTTAAAATAGACATAACGGTCAACCTTTACCGCAGCATAAAGGTCTCACAACAGCTCCGAGAAGGCATCGACCCCGAGCGCATCAGCATTTTCAACACCTTCAACACCATTCGCGACCTCACAGAGGAGGAATACAACCGTCTGCTCGACATCTACCCCGACCACTCCGGTCACGGGTTCTTTCGTCGCCAATGGCTTAAACTGAAAGAATACATTATCGGTTACCGCATCCTGAGCCAACGCATTAAGCCACTCACTCCACCTGTGCACATCACGCTCAGTCTCGGCAACTACCTGAGATGTGGCGTAGCCGAATTCAAGATCGAGAACTGCGACTCTCCAGAATACCTCGACATGGTTCGTGAAAACCTCTACCATCAAGTCAAGAGCCACTTCCACACCGACCATTACCACAAGCCAGGCACAGTGCTCGCGCCCTCCTGCAGCATTAATGACAGCAATCCGATAACACAGCCGGACAACGGTCCGCTCCTGCACTACATAGCCGCCTGTCACGACACAATGACGCGCAGTCTTCACGGACTCTACGCCGACTACAAATACATCGACACTCATCCGCTCAAAAAGCAGGCAACCAGGCTCAAGGGCAAAGAGGCGACCAGACTCAAGCTCGAATTCTACGAGTCATGCTACAACCTTATCGGACAATGGGTGTTCGTACAGACACTCCTGAATTCCAGCCTCAACACATGCTGCCGGATTTCCGGAGGGAAGACCATCAACGGACGCGACTACGGCATAATAGCCAACAACCTCTCGAACGTACGGCTCGGAGTCGACGCGTTACGCAATAAGATACGCTATCACCACGACGAAGAAAATCTGCGAGCCACCAACCGTAGCAACCGCCTCAACACCTGGCTGGCCTGGATCAGCGTCAGCCTCGGAATCCTCAGCGTCATCCTCGCCCTCCTCTCCTTTCAGTCAGTCAAAAACTACTGTTGCGATCTACTATCCTAAATTTTTTAAAGACATTCTATAAGTAAGCAGAAATTTTCATTTTGGCAACCTCAGAATTAAAAAGCGAATCTAGAATAAAGCGCTCAATTATCAACACTCGTGTCAATATGTTTTTTTACATATTGGTATTGGCATTGAGTTTCTATTCAAGACGTATATTCCTTGAATGCCTTGGTGCCGGCTTTATCGGTCTAACCGGAACTCTGACAAATCTACTTGGGTTTCTAAATCTTGCAGAGCTTGGAGTATCAAGTGCAATAGCATTTGTACTATACAAACCTCTATTTGAAAAAAATCAGGAAAAGATTTGTGAACTTATCTCGATAATGGGATTTCTGTATCGCTGGATCGGTATTGTTATATTGTGTGCAGGAATTATTTTAAGCTTTTTCTTACCGGTCATATATCCCTATAAAAACACAGGCTTCTCAAACTTACTGGTGTTTTTTGCATATTATGCGTTTCTATCATCTTCATTAATAGGCTATTTCATTAATTACCGGCAGATACTTCTTTCCGCTGATCAGCGAAATTATGTATTGGTTGAAACCTTGCAGACTACTAATATTATAAAGGTTGTCATCCAGATTGTATTGGCATATTACACGCGATCATATTGGATCTGGATCATTATAGAATTGTCATTTGCCGTAATATATTCCCTCTTTCTTAATAAACGAATAAACCATTTTTACGGCTGGCTTAAGACAGACTTACGTAAGGGTAAAAAATTGTTGAAGAATTATCCTGAAATTACCAGATATGTAAAACAGATCTTTTTTCAGAAGATATGTGAATTTGCCAATTACCAATTGACTCCAATTCTCATTTACTCATTCGTATCTTTACCCGTAGTCGCACTATATGGCAACTATGAACTTGTATTTACAAAAACAAATCAGCTAATTCACAAGAGTCTTGACGGAATAAACGCAAGCATCGGAAATTTGATTGCAGAAGGGAATAAACCTGTAATATTGAAAGTTTTCTGGGAATTATTATGTCTGAGGAATATATTGGGAGGAATTCTGATATTTGGATTCTACAACTTGTCAGATTCATTTATTCTTCTATGGTTAGGTAAAGAATATGTTATGTCTCACATTGTTGTAATCATGATTCTTTTACCTACACTTTTGGGAATGACGGGAGGTTGTGTACTTCAGTTTTTGGCAGGTTTTGGATTATTCTATGACTTATGGGCAGCAATAGCACAAACTGTGTTATTCATTACAACCGCTTTACTCGGAGGATATCTCTATGGATTACCTGGTGTTCTTAGCGGTACTGTAATAAGCTATTTCTTTATTCTCTGCATATGGAAACCATATTTCCTTTTTTCAAAAGGATTTAAAATATCCGTAATTAAATACTGGGGGAACTGGTTTCTATATATGATTCTAATTGCTATCACATGGATTATTGTAACATATGCTGTATTGCCATTATTGCCCTGGAATCCATCTGAATCTTTCGCCAAATGGATAATTTATGCATTGTCAAGCGTAGGAACTTATTCTATAATTCTTATTCTTTTGTTCTATATAACAACAAATGGGACACGGAATCTTGTTTCAAGAATAATCCAAAAATAATTTTATATTGAATTCAAATATGATATTAAGGATTTTACTTTTGCCATTCAGATTGGCAATAAAGAAATACAATCTTTATAAAAAAGAACAGAGAGCTGCTGAAATTCAAAAAAAATACGGAAACCTTACAAAACATTCAATCGATAATCCCAATATTACAGTTGGAGACTTTACTTATGGCATACCCATTGTAACTCTTTACACAGGAAAACCCTATCACATTAATATCGGCAATTTCTGTAGCATATCAAATAATGTCGAAATAATTATCGGAGGGCAGCATCGATATGAAAATATATCGTCTTATTCATTTATTCCTCAGGTAGAATCTATTTTTTACCCTACCAAAAGTTGCGATAAGCCTGTAAGAAATATTAATATTGGAAATGATGTATGGATTGGTAAGAATGTAACGATCCTGCAGGGAGTAAATATTGGAGATGGTGCGGTAATCGGCACGAACGCAGTGATTGCTAAAGACATCCCTCCTTACGCAATTGTAATTGGGAATCCAGCACGTATAATTAAATACCGTTTTACAAAAGATCAGATTGAAAGTTTGCTTAGAATTCGTTGGTGGAATTGGTCTTTGGATGAACTAAAACATAGAATGAACGAAATAATGAGCAACGATATAGACGGCTTCATTAAGAAATATGATTCTTCACGCGTGGTTCAAACTCAAGATAATAAAGAATTTGTAAATTAAATGATTATGAATAAGATTTACCCTCTTATATCAATTTGTGTGCCTACATACAATCAAGAGAAAGAGATAATACAAACTCTTGAAGGAATTCTTGACCAGAAAGATGTAAATATTGAAATAATTATCGCAAACGATGGCAGTAATGACAACACTCATTCTGTATGCGAGTTTTATCAAAAAAAATACCCCGATATTATAAAATATATAAGACAGACTATCAATAAAGGAATCATACGCAATACTCAAGATTGCCTCATGGCTGCCAATGGAAAATACATAGCTATCTGTGAAGGTGATGACTGGTGGTGCGATGCATACAAACTAAAAGAGCAACTTTCCATTCTTGAGAATAGCCCAGAAACATCTATGATACATACCAATTGGACTAACTATATTTGCGAGACTGGAACGTACCAAAAATCTAAAGTAACAACGGGGAAGTATATTTGCGAAACAGAAAAGGGAATCTCATCATTTGAAGAGATTTTCAACAACAATTATCATGGCATTCGTTTTAGTTCAATAATGTTTAGAAAAGAAACCTTTCTAAACATCATTAGAGAACACCCTGGCTTCTTCGATAATGATTTTTCCACACTTGACCTAGGATTCTTTTATTGCTTGGCTTACTATGGTAAATTTTATTTTATTAACAAACCGACAACAATATACAGAATTCACGATGGTTCAGTATCTATCAATACGGATTCTCGCAAAGCAAATAAATTTGCTCTCGGAGTAATTAATATACGCGCATATTTTGCATCCCAATTCAATTATTCCTCCACTAAATTAAACAAACAAATCAATACAAGTTTAGGTGGTATCTGCAATTATTTATTAACAAACTCCGATAAAGAAATAGCTGAACTATTGTTGCATTCTGCTAAAAAATTTAATTTCCATCTATCCACAAAACGAAAACTCATTATTTATTCTACTAAATGTCACTTCTTATCACGCACCATCAGAAAAATACTCAAATTACATAACTATCTCCACATAAAAATCAAAAGACATATTTGATATTTATTAACAGATTTAACAGACACTAGAGACAAGTGTTAAATCTGATTTGCAGATGTTCTATCATATCTCAATATCAAGACAATGTATTTTGAAACTCAAGTGCTCCATTTAAAAATATTCGACTCTCATCTTGTTCAACAACTCTGTAACCTGTTTGAAATTTTTAGACTATGATCCGTATTCCATCCAACTGCACCGGATGTTCGGCATGCATATCGGTTTGTCCTAAGGAATGTATTAGACATTCGACCGACGCCGAGGGTTTCATGACTCCTCTGATTGATCCGTCGGAATGCATAGACTGCAATCTTTGCGAAAAAGTCTGTCCGGCTTTGAACCAGAATACGAGCAACCGGACCATGGAGTTTCTCGTCGGACAAAATGAATCATACGATATCACCCGGCAAAGTTCTTCAGGAGGTATCTTCTACCTTATCGGAAAACGAGTTCTTGACATGGGAGGTGTGGTGTATGGAGCCGCATTCGACTACAATGCCGGCGTCAGTGTGAAGCATCTCAGAGTCACAGATATTAATGATCTGCGCCGGATTCTCGGAAGCAAATATGTGCAGAGCGATATCAACGGCATCTTCAGATCCGTAAAAAAAGATCTCTCTGAAGATCGACAGGTCTTGTTCTCAGGCACTCCATGTCAGGTCGCCGGATTAAAGAGATTTCTGCGTAAAGACTATGATACATTGCTTACAGTAGATGTAATATGTCATGGTGTGCCATCTCCTGAAGTTTTTTCAAGATATGTGAAAGAAGTTGAAAAGAGAAAAAGCGATGAATGTGGTAAGATTTTCAAAATAACACACTTTTCTTTTAGAGACAAACTATACGGATGGAATTCATTTGGTGTCTCATACCAGATTGAATCTTCAGACGGGTCAGGAGATTCTGAGAAAATATTCCGTGGAAGATATGAAGATCCTTATATGAAAGGATTTCTTTATGATCTTTATCTGCGTGAATCATGTCACGACTGTCCGGTCAAGGACTTCTCAAGCGGATCAGACATTACTTTGGCTGATGCATGGGGAATTGAGACAATCATGTATTCACCATCCTTTGACAAGGGATTCTCTCTGGCCGTGCCTCATTCTGAGGCGGGAAAAGAATGTCTTTCTGCAATTGGCGTAAAATGGCAGCATGCCGACCTCAATTTCATGGTTACCAATAATCCTGCGGCATTTAAATCAGCAACGCCACACAAGAAAAGAAAAACGTTTTTCCGGCTGATCAATGACGGCAAATCCATATCCGAGGCTGTCGGCATCTGCCTACCGGAACCTACATTCTTTTCCAGAATCATGTGGAGCATTTCAAAGAAACTAAAACGCTATGCGAAAAAATAACCCCAGAATACTTATAATCGGAACAGGAGATCTGCGCAATTATGGCTGCGAAGCCATAGTTCAGGGCACTTATTCAATACTGAAAAAGACATTTCCCGAATGTTCCGTTTTTCTTGCTTCCGACAACAAAAATTATGACAGAAGTATCCTGCCAGATGATATACAGCTCATTTCGTATAAGAAAAGATTTACTCCATATCGCATAATAAAGGGCCTGCTTCGCCGGTTTCTGAAAATCGGACAGGGAAGCGAGGTCCGCATGAAAACAACGATCGGAAGCAAGTTCGATATTGTACTGTCTGCCGGAGGCGACAATTATTGCGAACGTCCGGATCACGGCATATACAATCTGCTCGTAGATCTCATGACGATAGGACGCAACACGGTCAAAAGCGGCAATATGTACAATATATGGGGAGGAAGCATCGGGCCTTTTCACGATCCTGAAATTGAGAGAACTGTGGTTAAGAATCTCTCTCTGACATCAGCTATCTTTGTCCGTGAGAAAAAAACAAGAGATTACATACAAGGCTTTCCTGAGCTTAAAGACAAATGCGTGCTTGTGGCTGATCCCGCTTTCCAGATGACTCCTGCCGATTATCCGTTCATTAAAAAGGAAAATGTCAGATATGTCGGCATCAACATGAGCGAGCTGGCAATAGGTCATTCTCTTGATTGCAACCGGATATCCATGGCGGAATCAAAAGTCATGTTCGCTCAGTTCATTGATCGTTTTCTTGACAGAAATGACAACACGGAGATCATTCTGATTCCTCATGTCAATATGACCGGACCCCAGGATGACCTCAATTTCCTTAAACCGGTTCTCAGTGAATGCGCACATAAAGACAGAATATACTTATTTCCGGCCGGTCTCGGAGCAAGGAAGACAAAAGCCATGATCAGCCGGCTCGACCTGCTTGTGGCAGCGCGGATGCATTGTTGTGTGGCGGGGATATCAACCGCGACCCCGACTCTTTTCATAACATACAGCAACAAGGGCAAGGGCATGAGCAATTATGCTTACGGTCACAACAGATACGATATAACTGTAACCGAAATGTATGATAAGCATGATTCATTTATTGAAAAAATGGAGACCATGCTTTCCGACAGTGCCGCCATCAGAACATATCTCTCCGCACAGGCTGAACGGTTCAGTTCCGATTCTCTCAGATCCGGACTGATACTAAAGGAAGTGTACTGCAGCTTAAAATAAGCTTTCCTGAACAGGATATGAGAATACTACAGGTCGCATCGGGCGACTTCTTTTCCACCTACGGAGGCGGTCAGGTATATGTCAGAAATATAGTCGACCGGATGATAGACATGGATCTTGACCTAAGCATCATCTCTTTTGTCAGGAACTGCGGAACGAATGAAAATCTATATCGCGGACACCGGATCGAATCTGTATCTCCTGATATCTCGGAATCTGATCTTGAAAGCATTGTATGCGATATTAATCCCGATATCATCCACACACACAGCAACGAGGCTATTGTATGCGCAGTCGGCAAAAAACTCGGTATTCCAGTCCTGGTCACAAGCCACCACGGCGGTATTCTCTGTCCTGCCGGTGCGCTTATGGACTGCCGAGACTCAATATGCCGTAAGACTGTAACACACCGCAACTGTCTTCCTTGCGTTCTCAGAAACATACGGACCGGACTCGGACTGTGGTATCCGTTCATGCGCCATCTTCCGGCTCGCAAATACATTTCGCTTGGAAAGAGGCTGGAATCGCTTCCGTTCATTCCTTTTGTAACGCCTGTCGGTCAGGCCGCTTTGCAAATCGACGGAATGAAACGATTCTGGCAATGTGTGGCAAATGATTCCACCCTTGTCATCGCCCCTTCTCAAAGGATAGCTGACGCAATGATTGCGAACGGCCTGGATAAAGGTAAAGTCAAAGTCCTTCCGCACGGAATTCCTCTTCCATCTTCAAAACAGCCCCAACCGGAAATCGTTGACGGAAAGATCAAATTCTTTTTCGTAGGGCGCATATGCTATATCAAAGGTCTGCATGTGCTGCTCGACGCCTTGGGCGAGGTAGCGGATTCTCGCATCGAAATGCATATTATCGGAGGTGCCGGAAATAAGGAAGAAGAAAGATATCTGTCGCGATTAAGAAGAAAATACGACCATGATTCCCGCATATTCTGGCATGGCAAAGTCAACCCCTCGGAGATCTATGACCTGACCCGGCAATTTCATATTTCTGTAGCACCAACCGTATGCATGGAGATATTCGGTCTCAATATAGCTGAGGCTCTGGCTCTCGGCAAACCTGTTCTTGCCTCGCGGTGCGGAGGCGCGGAGATGCAGATTCGCGACGGGGTGAACGGATGGCTTGTCGAGCCGAATGACCACAAGGCTCTTGCTGAGAAAATAAACGGAATAATCATGAATCCGAAAGTCATCAACAGCATGTCCCGCAATTGCGGAACAATTTCAATAGAAGAACATTGCAATAGTCTTGTCGACATATATTCCAACGTACTGAAGTGATGAAAAAGTTACTGATCGACGCAAATCCTTCCGTTCCTTATCTTGTAACCGGCCATGTCAACGGCATCGGGCGCACAAATTTCGAACTGATACGCACTCTTGACGGGATGCGGTCGAAAATCCCTTTTGAAATTGAACTTTACACGCAAAACATCCGCGGAGTAAAGGCCACGGGACTCGGCACAGGATTCAAGGCGCGCCACGTCTATCTGCGCAACAACAACCGCGGCAACAGGATTGCTGCCGCGCTGAGGCTCAGAGAACTGACGTCGCGTTACGACCTTATGCACATCACCCACAATTTCGAATATGTAGCACATCCGGAGAAATGTATCGTCACTATTCATGACGCCATGATGTTCTCGTATCCTGAACCGTTTCTTGGTCATGATTTCGCAAGAGAGTTCTTCCCTCCTTTCGCACGCAAGGCAAAGGCAATTGTGACATGCAGTGAGAACTCGAAACGAGAGATCAGCGAGTATATGGATGTCGATCCTGAAAAAATCTTTGTCGCTCCGTGGGGTGTGAATCATAAGCTGCTTTATCCTCATAAAACAAACCCTTGTGTATATACAGGAGGAAAACCATTTTTTGTTTCTGTATCTTGTGATCGTGGGCGAAAAAACACTATAAATATAGTCAAAGCATTCATAAGATTTAACATAAACAACCCAGTTCACCATCTCATTCTTGTCTGGCGTAATCCGTCTGATGAAGTTCTTCAACTAATAGAAAATAATTCTCGTTTAAAACAACAAATTCATTTCGCTTCCAACATCAGCAACGAGGAACTTGCTGAATTATATACCGGAGCTACTTGTTCATTATTCCCAAGTAGATATGAAGGGTTCGGACTGCCAATTGCAGAGTCTATGGCCTGCGGCACTCCTGTGGTTACATGTAGAAACAGTTCGCTCGAAGAAGTGGGAGGCAACGCTGCATTTTATGTAGATCCGGACGATATCGATGCAATGGTCTCCATCATGGATAAATTTGAAAACGGAGAGCTTAAAAAAGAAGAATTGTCCGAAATATGCCATCAACAAAGCATGCTTTTCACATGGAAAAATTGCGCGGAGATCACATTAGATGTCTATAAAAAATGCTTGGAAATTTAAAGAACATTTTACGTCTATCCCATATACGATTTCTCTCTCTGATAGAGCGATATTGCAAGGATATCAACATATCAGGTGTCAGTTTAATAATAGCACCTCACCCCGATGACGAGGCTTTGGGCTGCGGCGGGCTGATCGCGCGCCTGTGCGCCGCGAACAATCCACCTCATGTTGCCATACTTACCGGTGGAGGTGGCTCTCTGCGCGGGTGGGCAGAAATTGCGGAAGTGGATGTAATAAAAGCCCGCAGGAGACTGACTCTCGATTCGGCTCGTCAGCTCGGTCTGCCGAAAGAAAACATTCACTTTCTTGATTTTGAAGATGGGTCTATAGAAGCGCGCCTGAAAACGGAGATCGACAGGCTCGGGGAACTGATCGATATCATCAAGCCTGACAACATTTTTGTGCCTCACAGCGGCGAGGGGTGGCCCGATCATCTGGCGGCAAGGGAAATAGGTATAGAGCTTGCGCCGCCCAGCACGGTAGTCTGGGAGTATTGCGTATGGATGTGGTATTACAACGTGTGGAATCTTGATTGGAAAAACGCATATGTTTTGCGCATGTCATCAAAAGAACTCAATTCAAAATTACAAGCCGTTGACGCATATGTGAAACCATTGTCCTCTTGTGGTAAGCCATGGAGTGGTATACTTCCTAAACTCTTTATTAAAGCCAATACCTCAAAATCTGAGCTATATTTCATACATAGAGCGCCTATTAACTTTCCGGTTGGCGGGAATACATCTGTAATTTATCATGGGTAATCGAATTTCTGTTTCACCTGTCGCAATTGTGATTGGCAGGGGTGGTTATAATGAAATGGGACTTATAAGATCGTGCGGAGAGGCAGGAATGGATGTTCTTCTTATCGCTCCCGACAATATGATCATTCCAATATATCGCAGTAAGTATGTAAAGAAATGGTATAGTATTGATATACATGATTCTGACTCCCTGACATCTACCATAGAAACAATAAAGAAAGATTATCCGGATCGGATCATGGCTCTGTACCCCGCCACAGATCTGGCTTCAGCATTGATCGATAAAAATTACGTATTATTGTCTGGTATGGCGGTAATCCCTCATGCTTCAGGCAGACTGGAAATATTGATGGATAAATCGGTCATGTCAAAGATTGCCATAAACGCGGATCTCAAAGTTCCTGTAACTAAAAAATTCAATCTCGGAGATTCAGAAAAACTTGATGTTTCGTATCCATGCATTATAAAACCTTACCGGAGCATATCCGGAGAAAAAGGAGACATTAATATATGCCGAGACAGGGAATCTCTCGAATCCGCTGTTTCAATTTATAAGTCAAAAGGATTCTTTAATGTCATCGTTCAAGATCTTATTGAAGGAAAAAATCAAGAAGAAATAGCGGTTACCGGCGTCTCTGCATATGATGGTAATGTATATACTTATGGCGTTATCCATAAGATAAGAATTCGTGATAACGGAAGTACGGTTTTTGCATCCTATAGGGATGATTTGCCCCACATGTTGCATGAAAAGATTGTTACTTTCATTTCAAAGACAGGATATAAAGGGATATTTGATATTGAGTTTCTAAGCAACGAAAACGGAATATATTTCATAGAATGTAATTTCAGAAACGGCGCATATGGATATGCTGTGACAAGAGCCGGATTTAACATGCCGAGGATTTTCATGGAAACATCACAGAATATACCTGTTAAACCTGTAAGTATAAGAAAGACGGTTTTCATGGAAGAGCGCTCTGATATGCTTCACATGCTCGAACATTCTATATCTCCATCAAGATGGTTTAGAGACTTCATTAAAACAAACGTTTATCTTTGGTGGAACTGGAAAGATCCCCGACCGATGATGCGTGTTCCATATTTTATTAAGCGTCTATATAATTAAAAAGACAACTTAAAATTATATATTTATCATTAAATATGTGTTCAAATATAATTTATACAATCTGCGAGCTTATTTTTTAGTCGGTTTCGGTGCGGAGTTAAGGAGCATATCGGGCTATGCTACTGAGCGACAAACCGAAAGCGGCAAAAAAATAAGCCGCAGATTGTATAAAAGATTTCTTCTCACTTATTATCGTTTAAATTTGAACACATACTTATCAACAATCTAACAGTATAATGAAAATAAAAACAGATATCAAACTTTCAATAATAATTGTAAGTTTTAATACTTCGGAAGTTACAAAAAACTGTCTTCGGTCTATTTATAACGCGGACTGGAAAGATATATTCGAAATAATTGTGGTCGATAATGACTCTAAAGATGATTCTGTATCTA
>CAMWRV010000009.1 GCA_947176745.1 uncultured Muribaculaceae bacterium | reverse complement strand
AAGAGTAGGTAATCGCCACCTTGAAGGTCACGGAGAAATCCGTGACCTTTTTTTTGTCGGTACGGACGCGATTAATCGCGTCCCCCGCGTCAAACCGCTCCCTAATCGCGTCCGTACCTAATTTTTTCAGGTTATAATTTTGTTGTTATCTATATTAGCCTTATATTTGCATGATAATTCAACAACAACATAAAAATCAACAACAAAACAACTAAAATGAAAAAATTTCTACTTTTAGCGTCAGCGTTCTGTGTGTTCGGTGCATTCGCACAGAACACTAAAACGGTGACGTTCTATGCCGAGGGCAGTACTGCTCCTACAGCAGATGAATCTGTTGTGTTGCCGACAGGTAATGTCGCAGGTAACACCTACTCTTCTGATTTCGTCAACATCAAATTTGTTAAAGTCAGTTCAAGTACATCTAATGTTACAAGCAGCCTGGTTCGCTGGTATGCAAGTGATAAAATCGAACTGTCAGGTGTTGATGATGCTAAAGTTACCGCGCTAACTTTGGTTGCATCTGGTACTTCATATGTGAAGGACATCAAAAATGAGTCAGGCACCGTGTTGGGATCTTGGTCCGGTACGACATGGACATATGATCTTGATGAGGCAGCGGATGCGCTTACAATAGTTGCTTCAGCACAGATTCGCTTCTCGTCTCTTACAGTCACATGCGATGCAAGTGTGGTTGATAATCGCGAAAAAGTAACGCTTACTTTCCCCGAGTCTTCTTATACTGCGACATTGGGCGAATCATTTGATTCTCCCGAAGTAAGCGCGAGTGTCGAGGGACTTGTTTATTCATGGGAAAGTAGTGATCCTGATGTTGCTTCGGTTGACAGCGAGACAGGAGTTGTTTCTATTCTTACTCCGGGCTTCACAACGATAACTGTAAGAAGCGAAGAGACAGAAGTCTATCGTTCGGGTGAAGGTTCATATGAATTACTCGTCATCGATCCCAACAAAACAGATGCAGCCTTCGACTTTACAAAGGAACCCGATAATTTAGTATTCCAGGACGGAGTAGTAAATGTTGTCTTCGCTGCTGATGGAGGTACTGCTCCCAAATGGTACGAAGATGGTTCTGCAATTAGGTTTTATGCAAAAAACACTGTCACAATCAGTGTTCCCGAAGGTTACAGACTTGTTGATGCTGTATTTACAACATCCTCTACCTACCCCTCTTTCAACAATGGGACTACTTGCAAAAATGCTGATGATGAAGACTTCGGCACATTCTCTAACCTTAAGTGGTCGGCTGGCGATGACAACGGCAACACGCTCGTTATTAAAAACGGCGGAACAAGCGGTCAGGTGCGCATCCAGACTCTCAAAGTGAACTTTGCGCTTGAGACAGGCGTGGCCGGCATCGAAGCGGAAGAGAACGCCGCACCCGTCTACTACAACCTCCAGGGTGTGCGCGTGGCACAGCCCGAAAACGGCCTTTATATCGAGGTAAAAGGCAACTCAAGCAGAAAAGTTTTCGTGGGCAAGTAACATTACTGATCTGACAGACCGACCGGTCTGAATGCTCACATTTACAACCGATAAGGGCGGGCAACTCTTTTTTTTCGAGTTGCCCGCTTTTTTATTTGTTTTTTTAGCGGTTGATTCGAAAATATTGCTTAAATTTGCATCTGATGTCCGGAAAACCGTCAGCATCCATACTTTTCCGGTATGTCACCAATGAAAAATTCAACTGACAACAACTATAATTACATCATTTTATGAAAAAACTTTTACTTTCACTCGCAGCAGTTGCTTGCGCGGCTTCAATGAGCGCGACAAGCTACACTCTTTACGATGCCAACAACCGTGGCGAATGGTCAGGCGACGGCAACGGCTACACCCTCAACGTGACAGCCGGCGGCAAGTCTTTCACTATTGCCACTGCAAAGGGCGGTTACAACAACGACCTCGTTTCTCCTTCAGCCAACGCCTCATGGAGATTCTACAAAAACTCGGAGATGACAATCACTTCTGCCGACATCGACATGAAGCAGGTTGTGATCACCTTTGACGACTACGAATACAACGGCACTACCTACTATGCAGCTCTCGATCTCAGCGCAGGCTGGAGCGGCTCTCTCTCAGGTCTTGAGTTCACCGCTGTCAGCGACGGTCTCAAGTCAGTGACAATGGTTGCGGCTGAAAAGCAGGTGCGCATCGTCTCTGTGGTCGTTTCAGACGAGGCAGGTTCGACAGAGCCTCCTGTAGGTCCCGAGCTTCCCGAGGGTGTGATCTACTCAAACACTTTCGAATCTGAAATCGATGGCTGGGACAAGATCAACGACGAGTCGCTCAGCGACTTCTCCGGCTGGAAAATCAACACAAGCCCCGCATGTCTTATCTGCAACTCTTACTATTCAGGCGCCAACCATGCAGCCGATGCAAAGATCCAGCGCGAGTTCGACCTGACTGAATACATGAACGTGAAGCTCAGCGTGGCTCAGGCATTCGGTTTCGATTTCCCCACCTCGCAGGTTGAGAACTACCGCATGTACATCATCTCTGATGCAGGCACCGACTACCCCGCATTCGCCAACTTCCCCGAGGTTCCCGCATCGGGCAACTGGAGCAAGGAATTTGCCGACAACCAGTTCGACCTCAGCGAGTATGACGGCCAGAAGATCACCATCGGTTTCGAATACCTTACCGACGGTTCGACTTCTCGTGCATGGGAACTCAAGAACTTCCTTCTCGAAGGTGACAAGAACGTCTCTGTAGCCGGCATCGAGGCTGAGGAGAACGCTGTCCCTGTTTACTACAACCTCCAGGGTGTGCGCGTGGCCAATCCCGAAAGCGGTCTCTTCATCGTAGTGAAGGGTTCGAAAGTCTCAAAAGTCATCCTCTGACAACACTCTCTGTCAGCATAAAAAAAGTGTCTTTCTCACGAAAGACACTTTTTTTATGTTCCGGCCATACGTTTTTACTGTTGAATTGTGAAAGATTGTGAAAAATTTGTATATTTGCACTTGAATCTAACCACGCGAAACACGACGGATGCCCAAAGCTCCTGCCGACGGTATCCGGCTCATTCTTTCTAACACCTCTTAATGCGTCACCACATGAGAGACACCACTCAACCGGAAGTATATCCGCAGAGGGACGAGCATCCCTCTGCCGGCATGGAGACGAGGATCAAATCGATCACCGAGCCGGTATGCGGCATGGAGTGCGGCAAGCGTCCCAAAATCCTGATCATCTATACGGGAGGAACGATCGGCATGATCGAGAATCCCGACACAGGTGCGCTCGAACCGTTTGACTTCGAATATCTTATCGACAATGTCCCGAAGATAAGGCGTCTTGATTACGATATAGACAGTTTTCAGTTCGAGATTCCCCTCGATTCCTCGGCCATGAACCCCTCTCACTGGCAGGACATAGCCTATGTGATAGAGTGCTTCTACGATAGCTATGACGGTTTTGTGGTGCTCCACGGCACCGACACCATGGCCTACACCGCCTCGGCTCTGAGCTTCATGCTCGAGAATCTGCGCAAGCCCGTGGTCATCACCGGCAGCCAGCTGCCGATAGGGGAGGTGCGCACCGACGGCGAGGAGAACCTCATAACCGCACTGCAGGTTGCGGCCGCCCGCGACACCGACGGTCAGCCGATGCTCGAAGAGGTGGCCATTCTTTTCGAAAACTATCTCTGGCGCGGCAACCGTGCCACCAAATACAGCGCCGACAACTTCAACGCATTCAAGAGCAGCAACTTCCCCCGCCTCGCCAAGATCGGCATGGGCATAACCTTCCGCAACGACGTGCTCTGGCGCCCGACCGACGACGCGCCGCTGCGCGTACACTACGGCATGGATACCAACGTGATGTATCTCAGCCTCTTCCCCGGAATCACCGAGACCATGATACGCCACGCATTCAGCACCCCCGGTCTGAAGGGTGTAGTGCTCAAGACATACGGCGCGGGCAACGCCCCGACCGATTCTTACTTCATCAAGGCTGTCCGCGAGGCCGTGGACCGGGGGCTGGTAATCGTCAACATATCGCAGTGCGACAACGGAATGGTAGTGCCGCACCGCTATGAGACCGGATCGGTGCTTTACGGCGCGGGCGTGATCTCGGGTCACGATCTCACTTCCGAGGCCGCCATCACCAAACTGATGTTCCTCTTCGGCCAGAACTATTCTAACGACGAGGTGAAAAGACTCATGGAAACTCCTCTCGTCGGGGAGATGCACAAGTGACGGAAGAGGCACTGCCGCCGGTCGGACGCCGGATAATCAGGCTCGCGCTTCCGGCAATAATCAACAATATCACCGTGCCGCTGCTCGGCCTGTGCGACACGGCGGTGGCCGGGCATCTCGGCAACGCAGTCTTTTTAGGCGCCATGAGCGTGGGCGCCATGATGCTCAACGTCATCTTCTGGCTGTGCGGCTTTCTGCGCATGGGCACAAGCGGCCTGACCGCGCAGGCATTCGGTGCCGGAGACGCCGCGCTCGGCCGCGACATTCTGCGCAAATCGCTGATGATCGCCGCTCTCATTTCTGCATCGGCGATCATATGCCGAGCGCCGCTGCTCGCCCTGCTTATGAAAACCGTCGGCGCAGACCCCGATGTGGCCGCGCTTGCGGAGCGTTATTTCATGATATGCATATGGGGCGCTCCGGCGCAACTCGGCATGATGGCCGTGAGCGGATGGTTTATCGGGCGTCAGAACACTGTCGTGCCGATGACGGTGGCCATCGGTGTCAACGTGGTCAACATCGCGCTCAGTCTGCTGCTGGTGTTCGGCATCGGACTCGGATTCACAGGCATAGCCGCCGGAACGCTCTGCGCCGGCTGGACCGGACTTGTCGCCGCGCTCCTCTTCGTGAGACGGGAGCTGCGGGCCGAAAGACAGTCTCAGCAGGCGCACCGGGGGCAACCGCAGAGAGCGCGGTGGAGCCGTTTCTTCTCGCTCAACGCCGATCTCTTCTTCCGCTCCGCCTGTATCATGGGAGTGTCGCTCGCCATGACCGCTGTCGGTGCCCGTCTGGGCGAGACCGCGCTCGCCGCCAACGCAGTAATAATGCAGTTCTTTCTCTTCTTCTCTTACTTCATGGACGGTTTCGCGTTTGCCGCCGAGGCTCTCGTGGGGAAAGCCGCCGGAGCCCGCGACGTGGCCGGTCTCCGCAGTTCCGTCGGCGCGCTGCTCCGCACCGGAGCGGTCATGTCCATGATTTTCCTTTTCATATACTTCGGAGGCGCAGGCACGATAACCGCCCTGCTGACCGATTCCGCAGAGGTGCGCGACACCGTCGGCTCGCTTCATTTCTGGGTGACGGCACTCCCCGTCGTGTCGGTGGCGGCCTTCATTTTCGACGGTATATTCATCGGGCTTGCCATGACTCGGCCGCTGTTTGTCACCACAGCCGTGGCAGCCGCCATTTTTTTCATGATCGCATTCATGCTCCCATTCCCCGGAGAACTCCCCGAAGAGGGTATGCTCTGGTGCGCCTTCGAGTCATATTTGCTCGCACGCGGCATTTTATTGGCCGGCGTATATGTGAAATTACAAAGGAAATCATTAATTTTGTGACATGAACGAAAGCAACACCTATCAGGCGGTGCGTATCGGCGACATCGCCGACTGGCGGCTTATCTGCGTCATATCGGCGCAGGGAATCGGCGCATGGCTGCGGCATGTAAGTCCGACGCAGGAACTTGTCACGCTGTTTGACGAGAAGTGGAATGCCGACACAGGCTCGCTTCTCGAACGCATCGAGAATACGGTCTACGACCATCCGCAGGTTCTCGACGATTTTTCGGCCGACATCGCCGTGGTTGCCCCGCGCTCGATCTGGGTGCCGTCGGAAATGGTGGCCGACGATGACGACGAGGTGTGCCGCCTCTACACGCAGGTCTATGACGCCGAATGTGGCGACATCATCTCCGGCACTGTCGGCGACGCCACATGTCTCGGAAGCCTCGTGCCCGGACTGAACGCCTTCCTGCAGCGCACGTTCCCCGGCGCGCGCATTCAGCCGCATCTCAGTGTGCTGGCGCGACGGTTTCGCGAAAGGGGAGCCGACGAGACCCGTGTATTCATCGACATCCGCGAGGGGGAGGCCGACTTCATGGCCTTCTCAGGCCGCTCGCTGCTTGCCGGAGTGACACACCGCTGGCATGACCCGGCCGATATACAGTATCATCTTTTCAACATAATGCAGGTCTACCGGCTTGACCCGGCCTCGGTCCAGGTCTCGCTCTCCGGGCTTCGCGATATCAAGACCGGCCTCATGCGCGAGCTGCGACGCGACATCTCGTACGTGATGCTGACAATGGTGCCGTCGCCCGGTTCCAGAGCCGAGCTGCCGCTTGCCGGATCATTGCTTCTCAGAAACTGAACATGAGGATAATCAGAGGAAAATACGGGCGTCGCCGTTTCGACGTCCCCAGAAACATAACAGCGAGGCCTACCACCGACTTCGCCCGCGAGAACCTCTTCAACGTTCTCGAGAACGCCGGCGAGACCGAAGGGAGCAAGGTCTGCGATCTTTTCGCCGGAACGGGAGCGATCAGCTGGGAATTCGTGTCGCGCGGCGCCGCTGCGGTCACCGCCGTCGAGCAGGCTCCGGTGCAGTCGGCGTTCATACGCTCGGTCAAGGAGAAACTCGGCGACACGGCTCTCCGTCTGGTGCGCGGCGACGTGTTCCGGTTCATCGAGCGGACGCAGGAGGCGTTCGACGTCATCTTCGCCGATCCTCCCTACGACCATCCCCGCTTTGCAGAGATACCCTCGCTGATACTTGGCTCCGCTCTCGTGAAACCCGGTTCGCTGGTAATAATAGAACATGGCAAAAGCCACGACTTCAGTCGCCTGCCCGGTTTCTACAGGCATCTTGTCTACGGCTCGGTCAATTTCAGCATGTTCAGAGTGCCAGGAGGCACCGACGGCGAAACAGACGGAGACAATCAATGAACAACACGGAAAGAATCACATCAAGTCATAATTCAGAATAATCATGATCAAACTTGACAGCATAGAGGAAGCTCTCGAAGACTTCCGCAACGGTAAATTTGTAGTAGTGGTCGACGACGAGGACCGCGAGAACGAGGGTGACCTCATCATCGCAGCCGAGAAGATCACTCCCGAAGACGTCAACTTCATGCTCAAGAACGCCCGCGGCGTGCTTTGCGTGCCGATCACCGACGCCCGCTGCCGCGAACTCGAGCTGCCGCGTCAGGTCGACGACAACACCTCGGTGCTCGGCACTCCCTTCACCGTGACCGTCGACAAGCTCGAAGGCTGCTCGACCGGAGTCTCCATACAGGACCGCGCCGCCACCATCCGCGCGCTTGCTGATCCCGAGTCCGTCCCCTCCACGTTCGGACGTCCCGGCCACATCAATCCCCTCTATGCGCAGGATCGCGGTGTGCTCCAGCGCGCCGGCCACACAGAGGCAGCCGTAGATCTTGCCCGCCTCGCCGGCCTTTATCCCGCCGCAGCCCTGATGGAGATAATGAGCGACGACGGCTCGATGGCCCGTCTCCCCGAACTGCGCCGACGTGCCGACGAGTGGGGCATGAAGCTCATAAGCATCCGCGACCTGATAGCCTATCGCCTTACCAACGATTCACTCGTGGAGCGCGGAGAGGAGGTAGACATGCCGACTGCCTACGGGCATTTCCGCCTCATACCGTTCCGTCAGAAAGAGAACGGACTTGAGCATATCGCCCTGATCAAGGGTGACGTGACAGGCGAGGATCCGGTGTTGGTCCGTGTGCACTCCTCATGCATGACCGGCGACATATTCGGCTCGCAGCGCTGCGAATGCGGAGAGCAGCTACACCTCGCCATGCAGCTCATCGAGAAAGAGGGCCGGGGTGCGGTCATCTATCTCAACCAGGAGGGCCGCGGCATCGGTCTGATGGACAAGATCCGTGCCTACAAGCTGCAGGAAAACGGTCTCGACACCGTCGACGCCAACCTGCACCTCGGACACAAGGCCGACGAACGCGACTACGGCATCGGCGCAAACATACTCCACTCACTCGGCATCAGAAACATGCGCCTCATGACCAACAACCCCGTGAAGCGCGTCGGCCTTGAGGGATATGGCGTTAAGATCTCGGAGATCGTGCCCCTCGAGGTGGAGCCTAATCAATACAACGCCCGATACATGGAGACCAAGAAAACCCGCATGGGACATGACCTTCATAAAATCTGACATCACATGAAAAGACACCTGCCTCTCTGCATCGCGCTTGCCGCCGCCATAGCCGGCGGCTCCGCGCTCGCCGACAAGAAAATGCTCGGCCATGACGATTTCGACGCCTGGAAGTCTGTGCGCAACATGGAAGTGAGCCGCAACGGCGAATGGGCCGCCTTTGCCGTCAATCCGCAGGAAGGCGACGGCATGCTGACGTTCTACAATACCCGCACACGCAAGCGTGTCGAGGTGCCGCGCGGCTATAACGCCCGCATCTCGGCCGACGCCCGCTGGGGCGTGGCTCTCATCAAACCCTTCCATGCCGACACCCGCAAGGCAAAGATCGACAAGAAAAAAGAGAGCGAACTCCCGCAGGACTCCCTGGCGATTGTCGATCTGAAGACCCTGAAGGTGATCCGCATCGGCGACGTGACAGACTTCCGCATCGCCCGCGACGGCGGAGACTGGGTGGCGTTCCGATCATGCGACACGACGCTGATCACTCCCAAACAGCTCAAAGACAAGGAGTGCGGACGCCCGCTCGTGCTTCTGAACCCGCAGACAGGCACCCGCAAGGTGACTCGCTGGGTCAATGACTATTCATTCTCTAACGACGGCTGCAAACTTGCTCTCAATGTGCGCAAGCCGGAGAAAGACAGCCTGGCCACCGATGGTGTCGGCGTCTTCATGCTTCCCGACACGTCATACACGATAATCGACCGCGACAGACGTTTCTACGGTGCTCCCGTATTCAGCGAGGATGGCACAAGACTTGCCTTCACCGCCTCTGACGACTCGGTCAAGAGCGGCACAAAACGCGCGTCGGTGTTTGTGAGCGATCTGCACGACGACCTCCGTTCGCCGCTCAGACTTGACCTCGCGCTCAAGGATGAGAACGGCAACGAGATGCTGCCGAACCAGTACACCGAACTCGAATTCTCGCACAACGGCCGGCGTCTCGTGGCCGGTGTCGCGCCCGTAATAGCCCCCGACGACACGACTATTGTCGACTTCGAGCAGGGAAAGCTCGACATATGGGTGTGGGACAAGCCCCTCACTCCGCCGCAGGAGGAGAAGCGACTTGAGAAGATCCGCAAGCACAACTTCCCGGTTGTGGTCGACCTGGCCACGCTGAAGCCCGTTCTGATCACCGATAGAGTCCATTCGACAGTCTACGCTCCCGACCGCTGGGACGGCGACTGGGCGCTTGTCAAGGATGCGACTGACAGCATTGTCTCGCACCAGTGGGACTATTACGCACCCGCGCGCCTCGATGTAGTGAATGTCAACACAGGCGAAAGGCGAGAGGCCGGGGTGTGCATGAATGCTCTCGGCGCAGAACTGTCGCCGGCCGACAGGTTTGTCGTCTGGTTTCGCGACCGAAACTATTACACCTACGAGATCGCGACCGGAAAGACCGTTTGCGTCAGCGAGAAAGTGCCCTATCCTCTCTGGGACACCGACGACCGCCATCCCGCCCCCTCCGAAAATTACGGCATAGCCGGCTGGAGCGAGGGTGACGACGCGTTGCTCGTCTACGACCGTCACGACATATGGAGCCTTGATCCGCGCGGAGAGAAAGAGCCTGTATGCCTCACCGCCGGCGACGGCAGAAAACGCGACCTGCGCTACAGATACCGCAACACCGACCCCGAACGCCGGTTCCTGAGCCGTGGCGACGGAATGCTGCTCGATGTGTTCAGCTATGCCGACAAATACAACGGACTGGCGACGATGAAATACGGCCGTCCGCAGGCTCCCTCGGTGACAGAACTCAACACTTATGCCTACACGCAGATCCTCAAGGCCCGCGACGCCGAGGTCTACACATGGCAGCGCGCCAACTTCTCGACATCGCCCGATATCTGGGAATGCCGCGGCACCGACTTCTCGAAAGCCGTGCAGCTCACCGACGCCAATCCGCAGATGAAAGATTACAAGTGGGGCACCGCTCGCCTCGAACGCTGGTACGCGTACGACGGCAGCCAGTCGGAGGGTGTGCTCTACGTGCCCGACGACATCGACCCCGACAAGAAGTATCCGATGCTCTGCGTCTTCTACGAAACCGGCTCGGAAGATCTCTACCGCCATTACACGATGGAGCCGTCGTGGAGCTGGGTCAACTATCCCTTCTACGTCAGCAGAGGATACGTAGTGTTCGTTCCCGATATCCACTACAACGCCGGACGCCCCGGCGAGGACGCCTACAATTATGTCTGCTCCGGAGCCGAGGAGATGTGCCGCCGCTACCCCTGGATCGACAAGGAGCGCATCGGCATCGACGGCCAGAGCTGGGGAGGATACCAGACGGCATATCTCGTGACGCGCACCGACATGTTCGCCTGCGCCGGATCGGGCGCGCCCGTGGCCAACATGACATCCGCCTACGGCGGCATACGCTGGGAATCGGGCAGCTCGCGGCAGGCCCAGTATGAGCAGGGGCAGAGCCGGATCGGCGGCGACCTCTGGTCGATGACCAACCAGTATGTGGCCAATTCTCCCGTATTCTTCGCCGACCGTGTCAAGACTCCCCTCCTGATAATGCACAACGATGCCGACGGCGCCGTGCCCTGGTATCAGGGCATTGAGATGTTCATGGCTCTCAGGAGACTCCAGAAGCCGGTCTGGATGCTGCAGTACAACGGCGAGGCCCACAACATACGTGCCCGTCAGAACCGCAAGGACATAACCCGCCGCCTCCAGCAGTTCTTCGACCATTATCTCAAAGGCGACCCTATGCCGAAGTGGATGAAGCAGGGTGTGCCGATGATCCGCAAAGGACAGGAATGGGGTTTCGAACTTGAAGAATGAGCAATGACTGAAAAAGCGTAATGATAAAATTTGTAAACGCAAAAATCAATCTGGGACTGCAGATCGTGAGGCGCCGTCAGGACGGGTATCACGATCTGCAGACCCTCTTTTATCCCGTCGGTCTCAAGGCGGGCACACCGTCGGATCCGGTGGAATTCTGCGACATTCTGGAAATATGCCGGGCCGACAGCAGCACCCCGTTCACACTTGTCACCACAGGCCGAGCCGTTGACTGCGCCCCGGAGAAAAATCTCGTATGGCGCGCGGCCGAGGAATATTTCCGGCTTCGCCCCGGTTCGGACTTGGCCGTCACCATCCGTCTCGACAAGCACCTGCCCGATGGCGCAGGCATGGGGGGCGGAAGCGCAGACGCTGCCTTCACCCTCGCCATGATCGACAGACTGTCGCGTGAACAGGATCCGGAGAGCGCACTTTCGCCCGAAGAACTCGCCGCGGCTGCACTGCGTCTCGGCGCCGACTGCCCGTTCTTCCTGATCAACCGTCCCGCATATGCCGAGGGGGTGGGGGAGAGGCTTGAGGAGATTCCGCTCGACCTGTCGGGTATGTGGCTCGGAGTCGCCAAGCCGTCGGTGAGCGTCTCTACACGCGAGGCTTTTGCCGGAGTGAGACCACGCCCCTCTGCTTTTGACCTTCGCACTCTGCCCGCAATCCCCGTGGCCGACTGGCGCGATGTGGTCGTAAATGATTTCGAGGAATCCATCTTCCCGCAATATCCCCTGCTCGCCGACATAAAGGCCGCCTTCTATAAAGCCGGCGCGCTCTATGCGTCGATGACCGGAAGCGGAAGCTGCATCTATGGCCTCTGGCCGACCTGCGATGAGGCTCGCGAGGCAATGTCGGAAATAGCACGCAATCCAACTATAACACGCACATATTTGTTAGAATTGTGAGAAAAGCCCGGTACTCTTCTCCGGTTCCCCTGCTCGATGCATAGGAACCGGAGATACAGGTGTTGACAACTTGAGTCGCGTTTAACACTTTCTGGCTTGAAATTTGTTATGATTAATCAATGCCCGAGGCTGCGCGGAGACCTCTCCGCGCGTGTTGCGGGCATAACAAACATAAGAAGATGGACGACAAGAAGAACTATAAGAAGACCGAACCTCAGGAAGATCCCGAGGCTGTGATCGTAGACGATCTCAACGCCACTCCGGCTGATGAAGCCGCCGCCGAGGCGGAAACAGTCGAGGAGGCTGCCGCCGAGATGACCGAAGAGGAGAAACTGGCCGCCGAGAACGAGTCGCTCAAGACATCACTCGAGAAGGAGAAGAAGGAATATATGTTTCTGATGGCGGAGTTCGACAACTTCCGCAAGCGCACGCTGCGCGAGAAATCGGAACTTATAAAGAATGCCGCCGAGTCGGCTTTCAAGGGTCTGCTTCCGGTGGTAGATGATTTCGAGCGGGCTCTCAAGGCTTCCGACGGAGTCGATGACGCCGCCTCAATCCGCGAGGGGATGGAACTGATATACAAGAAACTCAAGAAATATCTCGAACAGAACGGTGTGAAGGAGATGGATCCCGAAGACCGCGATTTCGATGCCGACCGTCACGAGGCGATAACCGCCGTGCCGGTGCCCGACGAGAGTCAGAAAGGCAAGATCATCGACACTGTCGAGAAGGGATATATGATCAACGACAAGGTGCTCCGCCATGCAAAGGTCGTGGTAGGCCAGTGATGCACGGAACCCTAAAGACTTATCACAATGGCTGAGAAAAGAGATTACTACGAAGTGCTTGGCGTGGCGAAAAATGCCACGGCCGACGAAATAAAGAAGGCATACCGCAAGAAGGCCATCCAGTATCACCCCGACAAGAATCCCGGCGACAAGGAGGCCGAGGAGAAATTCAAGGAGGCGGCGGAGGCTTACGATGTGCTCAGCGACGCCGACAAGCGTGCCCGCTATGACCAGTTCGGCCA
This sequence comes from uncultured Muribaculaceae bacterium, assembly GCA_947176745.1. Lineage (GTDB taxonomy): Bacteria > Bacteroidota > Bacteroidia > Bacteroidales > Muribaculaceae > Lepagella. The sequence goes on along the minus strand of CAMWRV010000009.1, from coordinate 45,585 downwards.
TTCGATGGGTCCGCAGGGCTTCGGCGGCGGTGCGGGTGGCTATGGAAGCTACGGCGGCTTCGGCGGCGGCATGTCGATGGAGGATATATTCGCCCACTTCGGCGACATTTTCGGAGGCCGCTTCAGCGGCGACGACTCGTTCGGCGGTTTCGGCGGCGCGGCAGGAGGCCGTGCCCGCAAGCATGTCAACAAGGGCACCGACCTGCGCATCACTGTCAAGGTCACGCTCAAAGACATAATGAATGGCGTCGACAAGAAACTCAAGATCCCCAAACTCGTGGCCTGCCCTCACTGCAAGGGCACAGGCGCGAAAGACGGCACCGCCTTCCACACTTGCCAGCGCTGCCACGGCACCGGTTATGTCACCACCGTGCAGCAGACTTTCATGGGCCCGATGCAGAGCCAGTCGGTCTGCCCCGAATGCAACGGCGAGGGTAAGGTCATAACAGAGAAGTGCTCCTACTGCAACGGCCAGGGCGTGGAGAAGAAGGAGGAGATCGTATCGTTCCACATCCCGGCCGGAGTAGAGAACGACATGGTGCTCACCCTGCGCGGCCAGGGCAACGCCCCTCGCAACGGCGGCGTGAACGGCGACCTGCTCATCAAGATCCAGGAGGAGAAGGATCCGGAGCTTATCCGCGACGGAAACGATCTTATCTACAATCTGATGCTCGACTTCCCGACGGCTGCCCTCGGTGGCACTGCCGAGGTGCCGACAATCGAGGGCCGCGCCCGCCTGAAGATCACCCCGGGCACGCAGCCCGGCAAGGTGCTCCGTCTCCGCGGCAAGGGACTGCCGCAGATGAACGGCGGCGCGAAGGGCGACCTGCTCGTCAACGTGATGGTCTATGTGCCCGAGCAGCTTTCGGATGCAGAGAAAGCCGCGATAGAGAGCCTGAAGGACGCTCCGAACGTAGTCCCGTCGAAGAGCACGTCGGAGAGGATCTTCTCGCGACTGCGCCATATATTCAACAAGGAAAACCGCGGAGAGTGATAACACACTCTCCGCCGGCAATCATACGTAAAACAGCGGGAGTCTTCTTCGGAAGACTCCCGCTGTTTTACGGAGTTGAAGGTCACTGGATGCACATGCGGTAGAAGTAGAACACAAGAACCGCGAAGATGGCGCCGATGATCGGGCCGACGATCGGCACCCATGCGTATTTCCACTGGCTTGAACCTTTCCCCTTGATCGGAAGCAGGTGGTGGACCATGCGGGGGCCGAGGTCACGCGCAGGGTTGATGGCATAACCGGTGGTGCCTCCGAGAGCCATGCCGATCACGGTGACAAGCAGAGCCACGGGAAGAGCGCCGATCGAGCCGAGACCGACTTCGGCGGTGTTGCCCCGCTCGGCCAGAAACAGAATCACCAGAATGAGCACGAATGTGCCGATGACTTCCGACAGAAAATTGCGCTTGGTGTTGCGTATCGCCGGGATCGTGGCGAACACTCCGAGTTTGGTATCCTTGTCTTCGGTAGCCTCGAACTGGTCCTTATAGAAATAATAGACCGTCAAAGCGCCGAGGAACGCGCCGATCAGCTGCGAGATCATGTAGGGCACCACCATCCCCCAGCTGAACTTGCCGGCCATGGCAAGGCCGAGAGTCACGGCGGGATTGAGATGCGCGCCCGTATAAGGTCCGGCTATGAAGACACCGCACATCACGGCGAGTCCCCATGCGATTGTCACTACGATCCAGCCTCCGCCGAATCCTTTCGATCCTTTGAGCGAGGTGCAGGCCACAACGCCGCATCCGAGCAGAATCATCACGTATGTTCCTAAGAATTCAAAGAAACACTGCAGAAAAACGGGAATTACAACAGCTTCCATGGCAATATGGTTTAGGGTTATTATGAGGTGGTCTTATTTAGAGAGGCAGCGCTCCACGGCGTCTTTCCATCCGGAGAGCTTCGAGGCGACGAACTGCGGGTCGGCCTCCGGACGGAACGTGCGCTCGATCTGCCACTGCGCGTTGATCTCGTCGATGTCTTTCCAGTAGCCCACGGCCAGGCCGGCAAGATATGCGGCGCCGAGTGCCGTGGTCTCGGTGACTCGCGGACGCTGCACATCGGTCGAGAGTATGTCGCTCTGGAACTGCATCAGCAGATTGTTGCGCGACGCTCCTCCGTCGACTTTGAGTTCGGTGATGCCGAGACCCGAGTCGAGTTCCATGGCCTTGACGATGTCGTAGACCTGGAATGCGATTCCTTCAAGGGCGGCACGGGCGATGTGCGCTGCCGTAGTGCCTCTCGATATGCCGCAGATGAGGCCGCGGGCGTACTGATCCCAATAAGGCGCGCCGAGACCCGTGAGCGCCGGCACGAAATATACGCCGTCGGTGCCAGGCACGGAGGCGGCGAGTTCCTCGACTTCAGACGATGAGCTGATGCAGCATAGACCGTCGCGGAGCCACTGCACCACCGAGCCGCCCACGAAGATCGAACCTTCGAGCGCGTAGGTCACCTTGTCGCCGATCTTCCATGCGATGGTCGACAGAAGCCGGTTTTTCGATACGATAGGCTTGTCGCCCGAATTCATCAGAAGGAAGCAGCCTGTGCCGTAGGTGTTCTTCACCGCACCCGGCTTGACGCACATCTGTCCGAAGAGAGCGGCCTGCTGGTCGCCGGCCACTCCTGCCACCGGCAGCTCGTGGGCGAAGAGGGTGGTGGTGGTGTATCCCATGATGCCGCTGCTCGGCTTCACCTCGGGAAGCATCGACTCCGGAATGTCGAAGAGCCGCAGAAGATCCTTGTCCCATTCGAGCGTGTTGATATTGAAGAGCATGGTCCGCGCCGCATTGGTCACATCTGTGGCATGCACCTTGAAACGGGTCAGACAGGCGATCAGCCATGTGTCGACAGTGCCGAAGCGCAGTTTTCCGGCATTCGCCTTCTCGCGTGCTCCCGGCACGTGGTCGAGAATCCATTTGATCTTTGTGGCGCTGAAATAGGCGTCGATAATCAGACCTGTCTTCTCGCGGATCATGTCGGCATAGCCCGCCTCGCGAAGAGAGTCGCAGTATTCCGATGTGCGGCGGTCCTGCCAGACGATGGCGTTGTAGATCGGCTCGCATGTGTCGGCGTCCCACACGATAGTGGTCTCGCGCTGGTTGGTGATGCCGATGGCGGCGATGTTCTTGCCGTTGATGCCGATCTGCGAGATCGCCTCGGCGATCACCGAAGCCTGCGAACCCCAGATCTGGTGGGGATCATGCTCCACCCATCCCGGCTGCGGGAAAATCTGTGGAAACTCATGCTGGGCAACCGAGCAGATGTTGCCCTCGTGGTCGAATACGATCGCACGGCTGCTGGTCGTGCCCTGGTCGAGTGAAAGAATGTATTTTTCCATAGTATTTGAGGTTAACGTTTATATTGATTCAGTTACTTGTCCGGAATGTGGCGCGTCGAATGTCACGACACGCCGTTGAGCCGGCGGGTCTCCTCGATGTCGATCGCATCGGCGAGAACCGATATGGGGTTGAGCACGGGCACTCCCGCCGACATCTCGATCTGCCATTTGCAGGTCTCGCAGTCGCAGGCCACGAAATCGCATCCCGAAGCCCTGATCTGGTCGAACAGCGGTGCGCCGATTCCCTGGGAGTAGGCGTAATTCTCCTTCTTGAACCCGTAGGTGCCCGCTATGCCGCAGCAATGCGAATCGAGCTTTATGAAATCCACGCCGGGAATCATCTGCAGAAGCGAGGTCGAGAAGATGGTCCATCCGAGCTTCTCCATGTGGCAAGGAGTGTGGTAGGCTATTTTCTTCCGGTAGTCCTTGCGGAAAGCGATCCGCGCCTTCCCCTCGTCGAGAAGACGGTAGATGAAGAGGGTGGCGAGCATGATGTGGTCGCGCACGTCATGGTTGTCGAGGTGGAGCAGGTGCGGATACTCGTCGCGCATGGTGAAGCAGCAGGTCGATGATGTGGCGAGCACTTCGTCGCCCCGCCCGACAGCCTCGCGTATGGCCCGGAGATTGTTCTCGCCGTCGCGGGTGGCCTCGTCGATGCAGCGGTTGGCGATCTTGGCCACTCCGCAGCACTTCTCGCGGTCGAGCAACCTGACTCCGTAGCCGAGCGCGTTCATCACCGTGACAAGATCCTTGCCGAGCTGCGGGTAATTGTAGTTCACGTAGCAGCCGTGGAAGTACGACACATGCTTTGTGAAACTCTCCTGGGCGGCTTCGGCCTTCTTGCGGAACCAGGATTCGAACCGTGTGCCCGAATATTTGGGGAACGTGCGGTGGTCGTCGATGCGGAGCACCTTATCCATCAGATACTTCACCGGCTTGAGTCCGAGCGAGAAGTTCACGACCGGCGCAAGGCGTGTTGCGAACTGCCCCATGAAGTCGGTGTTGGCAAGCATGGTGTCGCGCAGCGACGGGCCGTGTGAGGCGTATTTTATGCGTGCGGCCTGGATTATGTCGCCGATCTTGACGTCGTTGGGACAGGCCACCTCGCAGCGTTTGCAGTTGAGGCAGTATTTCAGGGCCTCGTCGTAGAAGTAAGGGCGTTTCAGCCGGTAACGCTCGCCGTCGGGACCAGCCTGTTTCGGCCCCGGATAATCGGGGTTGACGGCAGTGACCGGACAATACACAGTGCAGATGGTGCACTTGATGCACGACTCGAAATTGTTGTCGCTTATGTTTTGTTCCTGTAGATTCATCATGGCATTACTCTTTGGTTATCTGGTCACTCTTTGGTTATCTGGTCGGCTGCATGAAATGCGGTGGCGAGCGTGATGCCCGCGCCCGAACCCTCGTGAAGCGCGTTGAATCCGGAGAGGAGCGCGCCGGTGGCATACAGGTTGTCGACAGTCTCGCCGTGGCGTCTCGGGCGGAAGTGAGTGTCGGTCACGACGCCGTAGCCCATATATGGCTGTGGCGCATAGAAGTCCTTGTCATACCAGTCGTCGCGGTTCGGGGCTGCCTCTATGTCGAGTCCGAATACAGGTTCATAGATCTTCTCAAGATCGGCAATGAGACCGTGTCCGAAGAAGCTGCCGGTGCTTATCACGAAGTTGTCGGCCTCAAGAGGGATGTCGCCGAAGTTGACAGTGTAAATCTTTCTGAGGCGGTTGCCCTGAAAGTCGCCGCGTGTCACGGTGTCGCCGGGCATGAACTGACCGCCGAGGCGGATGAAAAGGTCGCGCAGCGAGAGCTGGCATCGCACGCCCGGCACAGAGGCCGGAGTCGTGGCCACAAAGTATATGGGACGCGAGACTCCCCGCCTCAGACGCGCCACCGGCTCGTCGCTGAATATGCCGAGCACGGCCGGCATGACCACCATGTCGGCTCCGGCCGATGCCTTCTCGACCTCGCGGGCGAGAGCATCGACCGCGTCGTCGCGCAGAAACCGCGACATGTTGGTGGCCCGCATCTCAGTGGTGCTCTGGCGCAGGATGTCGAGCTGAGGCACATTGACGTCGGCACTCGTGCATTCCGCTCCGAGTTTACGGAGACCCGCTTCCAGAAAACGCGGGTAGAAGTCGATGTAACTGTAGATATTGATGACCGCCGCTTTTTTACCTTCGAGGTCGGACAGATTGCCGAACGCCAGATAGTCGTCGAGCGTGAGCCAAGCCGGCTTGGTGAACCCGAGCGGAGTCATGCGGTAATGGTTGCGCTCAAGCGAGCCGTGCGCCTTTATGCCGGCTTCGGCAAGAAGAGGCACTGTGCGGTCGAGCAGCGCGGCCGTGCGGTCTATGCCGATCTTGCGGTATGGATGCGAGGGGTCGAGCGACCCGGCATGGTAGAGAGGTTTTTCGATGATTCTCTTTCCTCCCTGAGAACCGAGAAACTCGAAAGAACCTGACCAGAAGTGAAGCGCGCTCTGTCCGGCCGAGACAATGGCGGTACGTCGTCCGCTGCGTGCGCATTCGATGCCGCATACAAGGCCGCTGAGACCACCTCCTATTATTATAGTGTCAAATTTCATGGTAAGATTGTTTTAAGGGACATTACACTTTTTCTGCCGCTTCATGCTCCGTTTCGGTCAGGTTTTCAGGAGTGTCGGGGAAGACGGGCCCCGAATGGTCGAGTCCGAGCACACCCTGATAGAGCCATGACGAAAACTGCACCTCGCAGAGGGTCTCGCCCCAGCAGACGGGCGACATGCCGTGCCAGCGCTCGTTCATGAACCATGCCAGGTCATCGAGAGTGCGCTGAGTGCAGCGGTCATGGCGTTCGAGGAGTCCGGCTCCGCGGCAGGCGCAGAGCGCGCCCTGACACGTGCCCATGCCCAGACGTGTGCGCCGGCGCATGTTGATCAGATTGTGCACATGCAGTTCGTCGATGGCGTAATTGACCTCGGCCACGCTCACCTGCTCGCACTCGCAGACAAGCGCCTCGTCGGCTGCGGAGCCGGTCTCGATGCGCCCCGACCATGTGCCGTGACGTCCTTCGGCCGCCTTCTGTTCGGTGCTGAGACCGATGATGTGCTGCCGTCGGTTCTCGTCGGCGGCATCGGGTTCGGATCCAGGCAGCGGCACCTCTGCTGTGCGGCACGGACGGTCCACACCCAGCTTGCGGCACACAAGGTCGGTGGCTTCCTGCGCCATGAGGCGGTAGGTCATGAGTTTGCCGCCGGTGATGGTGATGAATCCCTCCACACCATCGCGTTTCGCATGGTCGAGGCAGACGATGCCGCGGCTGATGCTGCGGCCCGTCGGGTCGCTGTCGTCGGCCACGAGAGGTCTGACGCCGGCATAGGCGCGGAGGATACGGGTATAAGCCAGACGCGGGGAGAGTTTTATGCCCTCGCGCAGCAGCAGGTCGACCTCTCCCGAGGTGACTTCCATGTCGTCTATCCGGTCGAAGGGGATGCGCGTAGATGTGGTGCCTATCACGCAGATGGTGTCGCCGGGCACGAGAATGTCGGCGTCGGCGGGTTTGCGGCACCGGTTGATGACCATGTTGTTGACCCTGTGTCCGAATATGAGCAGAGCGCCTTTGGCCGGGTACATGTTGACGCGCACGCCGGCGAGTTCGGCGATATGATGCCCCCAGATGCCGCATGCGCTCACAGTCACCTTGCCGCGGATCTCCGATTCGCTGCCGTCGCGGCGGCTCCGCAGACGGACGCCGGTGATCCGGTCGCCCTCTCTGAGGAAGCCGACAACTTCATGGTAAGTGAGAATGTCGGCGCCGTCGAGACGCGCGGCAAGCACATTGGCTGTGGTGAGGCGGAAAGGGTCGATAGAGCCGTCGGGCACACGCACCGCCCCGATCAGGTCAGGGTTGACAGAGGGTTCGAGTCTGATGGCTTCTTTCGGGTCAAGCACATCGGCGCTGATGCCGGCTTTGAGGCAGTCGCTCACGAACGCGTCCTGATAGTCGAGGCTGTCCTCGGGGAGAGTGACGAAGAGGCCACCGGTGTCTTCGACGCAATGACGCGCGATGCGTTTGAGAATAATGTTTTCTTTTATGCATTCGGCGGCCGACTCCGGATCGGTGTGGGCGTAGCGTGCGCCGCTGTGAAGCAGGCCGTGGTTGCGGCCGGTGGCGCCGGCAGTGAAGTCGAGGCGCTCGATAAGTATTGTCTTAAGGCCGCGCATGGCGCAGTCGCGTGCCGTGCCGGCTCCTGTGGCGCCTCCGCCGATGACGATCACGTCATACTCGATGCTTGTGTCTTTCATGTCGATAAGGCTATAGGTCAACTAACATTCAGGTACGGATACCTGAAAGTCTAACACGCGGAATAGCCTTTTGGTTTGTGTGTGTGGGAGGGGAATCAGATCTCGGAGTCCTGGATCGCGGCGGTGATTTTTTTTACGGCGTGATGATATGAGGCCTTAAGCGCGCCGACAGACGTGCCCAGTATCTCCGACATCTCCTCATATTTCATCTCGTCGAAATAGCGCATGTTGAAAACGATCCTCTGCTTCTCGGGCAGTCTGAGTATGGCGGCCTGAAGCTCTTTCTGCAGGGAGTCGCCGTCGACAGATTCGTCTGCCTCCATGTTCTGGAGCAGAAATGAGTCATCGCCGTTTTCGGTCATTCCCCTGCGCTGTCTCTCCTTGTTGAGAAAGTTGATCGACTCGTTGACGGCTATCTTGTATAGCCACGTCGACATCTTCGCGTCGCCGCGAAAATTGTGAATATTGTTCCATGCCTTTATGAAGCAGTTCTGCAGCAGGTCGTTGGCGTCTTCGTGGCAGCATACCATCTTGCGTATCTGCCAGTAGATCTGCTCTCCGTAGGCGCGCATAAGCTCATCGAACGCCCCTCGGGCGGTCGATGGATTCTGCAGGTCGGCTATAAGCTTCTTTTCGTCTATCGGTGACTTGTAAGACATGTCTCGTCGTTCTGTCAGGATGCATCTCTGACGCGACATGACGCGTCAATCCTGAATTTGCCGTAAAGTTAATAAAAAAATACTGTTTGTGCGGTCTGGACGGGTGGCTATAACTAAATTTAACAAAAAGAAACTGCATAAAAAATGTCGGATATGTTGTATAACATGTCTTGCGGTGATGCAAATTGGTGCATAAATGTGTAACTTTGCAGCCGTTTAAGGATTTGAACAGAGACTGCATTGAATTATACCGCCTTTTTCCATTTTCCGGAATAAAATTTCTTAAACCTGCGAAAGCACAGACTTGCATTCCCGCCAATGCCGGGATTTTCGTGCGCGTCCAATTGCTGACGACTAATGACAGACAAAACAACCAACATAATAACTTTTAATCATTAGATCATGAGAAAACTTTTTACTCTGATGATGTTTGTGGTGATGGCCATAGCCGCCAATGCCGCAGACTATTACCTTGCCGGAGGTTTCAACGGCTGGAATGAGAAGGATCCCAATGCCAAGTTTACCGATCAGGGAGACGGCACCTATGTTCTGGACTACGCAGGTACGCTCACTTCAGGTTTCAAGATCACTAACGGAACGTGGAACGTCAATTTCGGCGGCGGAACGGCCAAGCTTGTTCCCGGAGAGACTTTTGCTCTTGTAGAGGGCACCTCTTCCCAAAATATCGAAATGGATGGAAATGTGGTTAATCCACATCTCGTATTCAATCCCACAGCCAAGACCCTTCTGGTGACAGGCCAGAGTCAGGAGGCGACAGTGAAATATGGCATCCACGGCGACATATTCGGTGTATCATCATGGAGCACGGAAGACATGACAGAGAAAGAGGGCAAATGGGTGATTGAGAACAAGACGATCGTTGACGGCAGCTTCGGTATTAAGGTGATGGACGCTGCCACAGGCGCCCAGACCGCATGGATTGCCTCGGCAGGCGCGACAGCAGTCGTTGTCGACACTCAGATGTCATGTAAGGTAGATGGCACAAACTGGTCGATCGACGGCGGAACATTCACCTTCACATTCGATCCCGAAGCAATGACTCTCACTGTATCCGGCCAGAGCGTTGCTCCCGTATATCCCGAGATTCTGTATGTTGTGGGCAATGTCAACAACGGAGACTTCGCTGCCAACAACACCGTGGCTCTCGCCAAGGGTGCTTCCGAAGGCACATATGAGGGTGAGGTGACATTCACCGGAGCACTCGGAACGGCAGACTCGTATTTCGGCCTTTCTACTGCCACAGGTGCGACAGCCGCTGACTGGGACGGTCTCGGAATACGCTATGGCGCACCGACAGCCAATGCAGTTCCGACCGAAGAGCCTTCCGCAATTGTCAAGGGTGACAAATCGTGGAAAGTGGCTAACGGCACAGTGACAGTTAAGGTAAGCCTCGTCGACATGACGATCAGCGTCATCGGCGGCACAGAGCCCGAACCCGAGGTGCCCGCGGCTCTTTACATCATCGGCAATGTCAACGGCACGGCATGGAGCACAGAGACTCCTGTCGAGATGACCAAAGAGGGCAACAAGTTTACAGCCGAGGCAGTTGTCGATGACGCCGGCGAAGGATTCGGCTATTTCAGCTTCTGCACCGTGACGGGCGAGGACTGGAATGCCGTTAACAGCGGCGACCGTTTCGGTCCTGCCGAGGCTGATGAGGTCGTGGCTGTAGAGACTCCCGCACCGATGACACTCTATAAGGAGGGTGTAAACGCAAGTGCCTGCGCGTCGTGGATGATTGCTGCCAACGACGAGTATCACAAATATGTGTTTACAGTTGACTTCGACACAATGACCGTGACTGTCGACATGCTCTCGGGCGTGGCGTCTGTAGGTCAGGAAATCGAGACTGAGGCTGTATATTACAATCTTCATGGTGTACGCGTAGACAATCCCGCCAACGGCGTGTTTGTGCGCGTGGCAGGAGGCAAAGCCACAAAAATCGTGAAGTAACACCAACTGCCGACTGAATAGAAAATATTCAGTCTGATATGAAAGGGAGGCTCTGTCCGGCAACGGTCGAGCCTCCCTTCTCGTTTTCTCGATTCCCTTAAATAATTTTAACGGTTGACGACTGCAACCGCCTGTGTCTGTTTGTTATAATTTTAAAACAGAAGGCTATGAAAAGGAAAAAATTGCTTATCGGCTTGCTCGCGGGTCTGGGAAGCGTTCTTCCCGTCTCCGCGCAATATGGGGAGATTGTCAATGGCCTGACAAATGTCGCTCTGCCCCTGATCAGGCAGAGCGCGGGTTACAAAGGTTATGTAGAGGCCGACTACACGCAGGGCTTCGGCAACTATCGCAGTAATTTTCTGACGCTGGCCACATCGCAGGGTTACAAGTTTTCAGACTGGTTCTACATGGGTGCCGGTATCGGAGTCGATCTGCTCTGGTCGAAAGTCGACGGCGGCTGGGGGAGCGGTCAACAGGGACCCGGTCAGGAATGGCGTTCGCATGAGCTCACAAACTCGGCTGTCATGATACCGGTCTTCACTGATTTCAGATTCATTCTCGGAGATCAGACCCATGCATCGTTCTTTATCAATCTGAGGGTGGGGGCGGCTTTCCTCTGCTCTGACAGTTACGTGGAAATCAGAGACGGCTATCTGACAGACCGCAACTATTTCTATTTCCAGCCGGCAGTGGGTGTCCGGATACCGGTCAACCGCACGCGTCCGCGTCAGGCACTCGATGTCGGACTGCACTACAGGCTCATGACGTCAGACTACTGGAGCAACTGGCAGTATAATGCGGCGATCAACGGAATCGGCCTCAACATATCGTATGAGTGGTGAGACTCACGGGCAGATGGTGACGAGGAAAATTTTTTTCAAAAAAATATACCCCTCGCCAAACTTTTTCACACCCCCGATGTTTTAGAGATATAAGAAATCGTTTCATGATGTTAGGTTAGTTCGAAAAGTATTATGGAAAACACGTGAATGCGGCTGGTTGTGAAACCGGCCGCGTTTGTTATATGCGGATATATGCGGGTTGTAGGCGCGCTATATGCGCTTGAGTCGCCCCGGAAAGTAGAGATGAAAATTTTATTGCGCATGGTCTTAAACCAAACATGATGCGTAAGGTCAATAAGAAAAACAGACACAACATGAAGGAAGAAGAGAAATTGATCGACAGATACGGGCGCAAGGGCCCGTGGACTGTTCCTGACGGATATTTCGAGACTGTCCGGATTGAGATCGCGTCGAAGTTGCCGGAATATCCGGCCATGCCCGTGGCGGCACGCATGTCAGTATGGCAGCGGGTGAGACCCTATGTCTATCTGGCGGCCATGTTTGCCGGCATATGGTGCATGATGAAGGTTTTTCACAATGCTTCGGGCATGGGGCAGCTCAGTCTCGACAATCCCCCCGAGCATATTGCCGCCTATATGGGTGATTCCGATGCCGGCGACATGTATCTTCTCCCTTCGTCGCTCTCTGACGACGAGCTTCTTGACGAGGTGAGCGAGAACTACGCGTCGATCGAGGAGTTCGAGCGTGATTTCGGATATGACCTCCAACCAGAATACAGTAAAATAGACCTATGAGAAAGATAGCAGTACTTGCGATGCTGTTTCTTGTCGCCCTGCTTCCGGCTGTGGCGCAGAACAAGGGTAAGAGCCGCGAGGATATCAGGCGCGAGGTGCAGGAATTCAAACTCAAGTTCCTCGCTCAGGAGATGGATCTCAAAGAGGATCAGCAGAAGCAGTTCTTTGAAGTCTACACCCGCATGACCGACGAGCGGGCCCGGACGGTAAGCGAGGCAAGAAGGCTTGAGAAGAAACTCGCCGCGACTAAAGATGCCTCCGAGGCGGAATATGAGGCTGTAAGCAAGGCAATAACCGCAGCCAAGGAGAAAGACGCCGAGATCGAGAAGCGATATGACGAGAAATTCGCGCAGTTTCTGACACCGAAACAGATTTTCAAGATGAAGGCGGCCGAAGAGAAATTCCGCGACAAGATACATGAGATGAGACATAAGAAACGCCCGGCCAAGAAATAAGGGCACTTGTGATGAAACACTGTAAACCATGTGCAAATGAAAAGCATGAAAGAATTATTAAAAGGGGGAATCAGATCCTCCTTTTTTTGTATCGTGGCCGCAGTAGCGGCGGTCACGTTATTGTCGCCGCGACAGGAGCTGTCGGCGGCTGTCAGATCCAGCACCGCGACTGTGAAGAAAACGCAGAATACGTTTGCCACTCCCGACTTCGCCTTCCCGCAGACGGTGGCGGAAAACGCCGAGGCCGAATACAGGCGCGCGCTGCGGAGCGGTGACGCGCGGTCGGCACTGAAAGCGGCAGTGCAGCTTGATGTGGCCGACGCCATCGTGTCGACCGGCAATTATATAAAATCGGTCGAGCGTTTCGATTCGCTCTCGAATGTGCTCGCTTTCCCCTACGACCGCCTCTCCATGCTTCTTGAGGCACGCGTATATGCCGACATGTGGTCGTTCCGCCGCTGGGTCTACAATGACCGAAAACTACCCCTTTCCCCCGTGCCCGAAAATGCGGAGGAATGGAGCACAGGTATTTTTGAAGCGCGGATCATGCAGCTTGTCGAAAGCGCGATGACTGACCCCGACAGACTTGCGTCGGTCTCTTTATCGGAGATCGCTCCTCTACTCGCTGATGCTGACGATGCGGTCAAGGCCGGATTCTCTACTCTCGATTTCATGACCCTGTGCGCGGAAGGTCTGCTCACTCCGTTCGGATCGGCTTCTTCTGTCGCCACAATACCTTTCGGCAACAAGAGCGACGGAGTCTCCGACGCCACCCCCGGGGGGCTGGCAATGACCCTGACCGACGGCGCAATAGTCCGCCATTCCGGTGATAAAGACAAATTCATATATTCATTCTTCTGCGGCCGGAAACTCGACCAGCTATCGGGCGATGCGCGGAGTGCATGGCTTGAAGAATGTGTGAAGCGTTTCTCCGACACTCCTTATGGCGCACGTTTTGTAGCCGATTATGCCGCTTCTGTCGAGCAGGATTCAGGCAAGGAGGGGAATGAGGCGCGTCGGACTGCCTACAGGCTGTTGCGCGGATACCTTGGCAGATTTCCCTCCGCATGTGGCATAGAATCCGTGGAAAGCAGGATCGCTTCTCTTGAGACAAAAAGACTCAATGTGGATTTCAGCGACAGGCTGCTGCCCGGACGAGAGAACCGCGTCACCGTAAGCGGTGCCAATGTGTTCGATTTCAACATTCTTGTCTATAAGCTTCCCGGAAATGACGCCGAAATGAATTATACCTACGCCTCGCTGACATCGGGAGCGAAGCTTGTAAGGTCGATTCCCGTAAAAGTCAGCGGTGAAACGCCCGATCAGTTCAGCGATACGGTCACGGTGCCTCCTCTTGAGCCGGGATATTACGCGTTCGTGCCTTCTGTCACATCAGGCGCGTCGGGGATATTGCAGAAAAACAGTCGGATGCATCTGGAGACAGCCCTTGTGAGCGGGCTGTCGGTCGTGACCGCTTCCGACGGTGCTTCCGAAAAGAACATGTATGTCGTATCGGCTGTCAACCAGCAGCCCGTGGCCGGAGCGTCGGTAAAACTGTATCCTCTTCAGAACGGCAAGAGGGGAGTGCCTGCCGTGAAGACCACCGGTTCCGACGGACGTGTGACCGTGACCGACGGTCAGTATTACTATCTTGTCGAAAATGGCGCCGATTTTATCGGAGGCCGACTGTCGAAAACTTATTCCACAAAAGAGGATATCTCAGCACGCCTTCGGGGCGAGGTCCTGACCGATCTCCCGGTCTACAGGCCCGATGACAGTGTAGGATTCGCCGCAGTGGTATATAACCGTGCCGACCGCGAGATGTCGCCCGCCCCCCATCGTTCTCTCAGGGTGTATCTCCTTGATGCCAACAGGCAGAAAGTCGATTCGCTCGACATGAAGACCGACGCATATGGCCGGGTGGAGGGATCTTTCGCGCTGCCTGCTTCCGGACTTCTCGGCAACTGGATGGTCAGCGTACGGGATTCCGATTCGTCAGACCCTGTTGCCAACGGATATTTCGAAGTGGCTGAATACAAATCGCCGACGTTCCTTGTGACAGTCGATTCAGCTTCGGGCGAGTACCGTGCGGGAGAGACTCTTGTATTCAACGGCAAGGCGATGACCTATGCCGGAATGCCTGTCGGCGGCGGTAAAGTGGAATACACTGTCCGCATGCTGCCGCAGTGGTGGCGACTGATGCCGGGCGGAGCTCAGTATGGCGGACAGACAGTGACCGCAGCCGACGGTTCGTTCAGCATAGAACTTCCGACGCAGAACCTTGTAGGCACCGAGTATGCCGGAGGAGCCTATTCGCTCAGTGTCAGTGTTACTGACCAGGCCGGAGAGACCCGGCCGGTATCGCCGCTGCGCTTCTCGCTCGGCGACGCCCTTCGCATAGCGCCGGAATTCGATACGGTTGTCTGTGCCGACACCGACACGCTCGGCTTCAAGGTGCGGGTGATCGATCTTACTGACCATCCGGTGAAAAAAACTGTATATTACCGCATAAAATCAGATGGCCGCACAGTGGCCTCAGGCGAGTTTGTCTCACCTGCGATGAGGATTCCCTCGGCTCTGCTCCCCTCGGGCGGCTATGACTTTGAATTCTCTCTCGACAGCGGTTTCAGCGGTACCGGGCCAGATCGCCCGGTTGTGACGCAGGTCACGGTGTGGAGACACGATGACGTGCGTCCTCCGGTAACTGACATGCTCTGGATTCCAGAACAAAAGATTGTAGTGCCTCCGGGCGAGAGAAAAGTACGGATCAAGGTCGGGTCAAGTTACCCTGACAGTTATCTGCTCGCCTCGTTCTCCGACAGCCGCAAGGTAATCGAGACCCGATGGGTGAGGGTGTCCGACGGATTCGTCACGGTCGAGACCGACGCGCCGGCCGATGACGAGAGAATCTTTGTGACATTCGTGGCCATGCGCGATCTTGAACGAGAGTCGAAGACGGTGGCGGTCATTCCTTACATTCAGACGGTCGGTCTGAAAATAGAGACAGAGACATTCCGCGACCGGATAGAGCCAGGCTCTCCCGAGACCTGGAAATTCAGATTCACATACGACGGCAAAATATGCAGCACCCTTCCGGTGATGGCTGTGATGAGCGACAAGGCTCTGAATGCGATAGCTCCGTTCCAATGGGCGTTCAATCCCTACGCGTCGATATACTGGTCGCCGGCATCGCGGCTTTCTTTCCAAAGCCGTTACAACGTGTCGAACGGCGGCAGCCTGTCGCCAACGCTCTCAGCGAAACGTACGGCAGCGTTTGTTGTTCCCGAGTGGAACACATACGGATATTCGCTCTATTCGGGCAATACCATATATTACGGAAGTGTGTCGAACGACATGATGTACAAGTCTGCGGCGCGGAGCTTAGGCGCGTCGAATATGGAGGCTGCCTCTGAAGGCGCTGATGAAGTGCTTAATACCGTTTACACCACATCGCTTAAAATCAGGGGCACGGGCGCAGCCGTCGAGGAAGAGGCCGCAGCCGACATCGACGGCGGGGCGGCTGCCGCACCCGAAAACGATGTTCCGCTCCGGGAGACCGAATGTCCGAAGGCATTCTTCATGCCCTCGCTTGTCACAGACGGCGACGGTGTGGCTACGGTAGGATTCACCGCTCCTGACTTTGTCGGGACGTGGCAGTTCCAGATTCTCGGTTACACCGACGGCATGAAGGGCTCCGTGCTTACGCTCGATGCGGTTTCTGCCAAAAAGGTGATGGCAAGTCTCAATGCTCCCCGCTTCCTGCGTACGGGCGACCACGCATCTGTCTCGGCTACACTTTTCAACAACATGGAGACTCAGTCTGCGTTGTCTGGACGCATCGAGATAGCCGATGCATTGACCGGAGAAACCATTCTTTCGGAAGATTTCGCGGCAGAGGATGTGGCCGCGTCAGGATCGCGGGTAATAACCGCCTGGCTTGCGGTGCCGTCGGAGACCGAGGCTGTGACGGTACGCGTCTACGCATCGGCCGACGGTCATCGCGACGGCGAGCAGGCGGTAGTGCCCGTTCTCCCCTCAAGCACGCCTGTCGTGGAATCGACTCCCTTCTACATTCCCGCCGGCGAAGATTCATATGAGATCACGCTTCCTGACTATTCCGGCGACGCCCGCGTCACGCTGACATACTGCGACAATCCCGTCTGGGAATGCGTCACGGCGTTGCCCTCGATGCTTGAGCCGGAGTCGGTCAATATCCTTTCACAGGCCGATGCCTTGTTCGGCAACGCGGTGGCCGCCGGTCTCCTCGCGCGTTATCCTGAACTGATGCGCGGAATAATTGAAATGGATTCCCGTCGCGGAGAGGGGGATTCCACCCTTTATTCCCCGCTGCAGAAAAATGTGGATCTTAAGACGGTCCTTCCCGGAAATACCCCGTGGGTCAACGACGCACGTTCGGAAACAATGAGAATGCAGAGTCTTGTCAGATATGCCGACCCCGAAGCTGCAGCAAAGGCCGTGGCAGCGGTCATGAAAACCATTGCAGACCGTCAGCAGAGCGACGGCGGCTGGAGCTGGTGTCCGGAAATGAAGTCATCGGTCTTCATGACCGGCAGGGTCGTACACGTTCTCGCATCGCTCGCCGGCATGGGCTATCTGCCTGACGGAGGTAAGAAGATAGCCGAAAAGGCATGCCGTTACATTGATGATGAGCTGGCCGACGACTGGAACCGGAACAAGCGCAAATACTTCCCGGTGACCCAGCTGCTTGATTACCTTTACGACAAGAGCGCGTTGTCAGGAATCGGTTCGACTTCCGCGTTCGGCCCCCTTGAGTCGGCTGCCATAAAGAAAATCTCCGAAGACTGGCGCGAACTCGACACAAAAGAGAAGGCCACCGCCGCCATTCTGCTTGAGCGAAAAGGGAAGACCGGACTGTCGCGTATGATACTTGAGTCGCTGCGTCAGACCGCATCGGTGAATCCGGAAAAGGGGATGTGGTTTGACAACCTCGGATCGGGCCGAAGTGGAGACGACGCCCTGATGGCTACCGCCCGCGTTCTTGAGGCATATGCGCTGATAGATCCGCAGAATCCTGCAGTCGATCAGCTCCGCCAGTGGATGGTGATTTCGAAACAGACTCAGAACTGGGGCGACAACCGCAATACTGCAGGGGCGATCAACGCTATCCTTACATCGGGAAGTCAGTGGACGACTTCTGCATCCGATCCGCGGATCACGATTGACGGCAAGTCTCTTGACTGCGCAGGGCTGACTTCTGTGACCGGTTCTCTTGTGATCAGTCTTGACGCAAACACTGCGTCAGGGAAGAGACTGGCTGTGAGCCGCACGGCCTCCGGCCCCGCGTGGGGCGGCGTGATCTCGCAGTTTGTGGCTCCTGTGGCGGATGTCAGGGCAGCGATGGTTCCGCAGCTCTCCGTCACAAAAGAGGTGTACGTCATCACACCCGGCGAGGATGGTCTGAATGCATCATCGGGCGATATCAAGCCCGGTGACCGCGTGCGTGTCACCCTGACCATAACCTGCGACCGCGATCTCGACTACGTGGCAGTCACCGATCCGCGTGCCGCTTGCCTTGAGCCTGTTGATCAGCTTTCGGGCAACGCTGCAAGCGACGGCGTATGGTTCTACAGGGAGGTTCGCGACGCGTCGACCAATCTCTTCATACCGTTCCTTGCCAAGGGCACGCATGTCATAACATATGATTGCACAGCCGACAGGGCGGGAGAGTACTCGCTCGGCGTAGCGACAGCGCAGTCGCAATACGCTCCCGAGATCACGGCTCATTCAGCAGGTGCTGTCGTCCGGGTCAGATAAGATTTCCTCATAAGCAGAAAAATCCCGCGGCTGATCAGTCGCGGGATTTTTGTATCTCTGTCTCTGCGTGGCGTTCACTGACGGAGTCTGCCAACATCGGTTATGAGTCCTTCTCGGTTGAGAAGTGTATTGGCGAACACCTCCTGCGCCTCGGTCACGAAACGAGACTCGTCTTTGTAGCGTGACGAATAGTGTCCGGTCAGCAGTGCGCCCGCGCCTGCGTCGCGTGCCACCATGGCGGCCTGGCGCGCGGTGCTGTGGAAACGCGCCTTGGCCTCTGCGGCATGCTCGTCAAGATAGGTCGTCTCGTGAAACAGCAGATCAACCGGTCCGATTTTTTCAGCCAGAGAGGGCATGTAGATGGTGTCGCTTATGTGGGCGTAGCTGCGTGCCGGATCCGCATCGGACGTCAGCGCCGCATTGGGCACGACAGTGCCGTCGGGTTTTACGAAGTCTGCCCCGGCCTTGATGTCGCGGATAAGAGCCACCGGAACGCGATGGAAGTCGATCATGTCGCGACGGATGTGCCGCTGTTTTGGTTTCTCCTCGAATATGTAGCCCACGGCAGGAACCCGGTGGTGTAGCTTCACGGTTCTGACTGTAAGCGAAGGGGTATCGAGCACTATGGCGTCTTCCGGCTTTATGATGTGGAACTCGAGGTCGTAACTCAGGTCTTTGGCGAAGAAATCGAGAATCTGGCGCATTATCCGTTCACCCTCTTCGAATGTGTGGACGGTAAGCCGCCCGCCGGCGCCGCCGAGCGCGAGAGTCGAGAGAAGACCGGGGAGTCCGAGCACGTGGTCGCCGTGCAGATGGGTGAGAAATATATGTCCGAGTCTCGGAAACTTGAGCCTCGCCTGCTGAAACGCTCTTTGCGCCCCTTCGCCGCAGTCGATCATAAAAAGATTGTCGCGGAAATTCACTACCGTACACGACGGCTGGTGCCGGGGTGTAGGTCTGGCTGATCCGCAGCCGAGTGTATGGATTCTGAATGTGTCCATCTTCTTCAGATATAGGTCGGATTTCAGACGGCGGCAAGTTGCGCCGCCTCTGTTCGTTCTGCAAATGTAATCAATATTTGGCTGATGTGAAAATTAAGAGTAAATTTGCAATGTGAAAACAGCTGTCAGGTCATATACGCTGCCGTTGCTTGCTGCCGCCTCGTGTCTCGGCGCGGCCGCCTCCACTGTGCCGGCATCGGAATACAAGGATACCGTCCGGACGCTCGGCGAACTGAATGTAGTGGCGCTCAAACAGGAGGAGTTGCTGCGTGATGACGCCGTATCGACCACGGTGATCGGACGTTCCGAACTCGAACGACTCAATACTGTCGCTCTGAAGGGAATCTCGGATGTGGTGCCCAATTTTTATATGCCCGACTACGGTTCGCGTATCACGTCGACCATTTATGTCAGGGGCATCGGGGCACGCATGGATCAGCCCTCGGTCGGGCTTAATGTTGACAATGTGCCTTTTCTCAACAAGAATGCCTACGACTTCGATCTCGCCGACATTGCTTCGGTCGAGATGCTGCGCGGGCCGCAGTCTACCCTCTATGGCCGCAACACGATCGGAGGACTGATCAATATCACGACACTCTCGCCCATGCGGTGGCAGGGATGGCGGCTGATGGCGCAGGCGGGGACAGGCAACGAATGGAAGGCCTCTGCCGGATGGTATCACAAGTTTGATGACAGGACGGCCACGGCTGTCGTCGGTTCATTCTCGATGCTCGGCGGCTTTTTCCGCAATCTCCATACCGGCAGACTTGTCGACAAGGAGGCCGGCGGATCGCTGCGGTGGAAGTTCGACAGGCGTCTGTCGGGAGCTCTGACGCTCCGCAATGTCGCGTCGGCATCAATATTGCGACAGGGAGGATATCCGTATGAATACGTGCCGACGGGCGAGATAAATTACGACGATACCTGTTTCTACCGCCGCTTTATATTCAACGACGGACTCACACTCAACTTGCGTGGACAAGGCTTTACGGTCTCGTCGATCACAAGCGTGCAGTATCTCGACGACAACATGACTCTTGACCAGGATTTTCTGCCGCTCCCTTACTTCACACTCACCCAGAAGCAGATAGAGACCGGCCTGACGGAGGATCTCGTTTTCAGGGGCAACCGCGATGATGGCCGATACGAGTGGGTGGCCGGCGCGTTCGGCTTTTACAAGCATACCGACATGCAGGCTCCCGTGACATTCAAGGACACGGGCATAGCCACTCTCATAGAAAAGCATCGCAACGACGCCAATCCGGATTATCCGATAGCGTGGAACTCCCGCCGCTTCACGCTTGACAGTGATTTCGGCATATCGACCGGAGGCGCGGCTCTATATCATGAGTCAGTGTTCCGGCTCGGACGCTGGAAACTTACAGCAGGTCTTCGTCTCGACTGGGAAAGATCGTCAATGTCTTACCGGAGCAGGTGCGCGACAGGCTACGAGGTGTTTCGGCTTATGCCCGACGGATCGCTTACACACCACCGTGATGTCGATATCGACATAGACGACCGCGACCGTCTCTCCAGAAGCTATTTCAACTGGCTACCGAGCGTGACAGCGCTATACCGGCTGCCGATGGAAGGGGAGAACAATGTCTATGCCAGCGTAGCAAAAGGATATAAGTCGGGAGGATTCAACACTCAGATGTTTTCCGACGTGCTGCAGCAGCGACTTATGGGCATAATGGGCATAGGCGCCAAATACGATGTGGATGATGTGGTGGGCTATCGCCCCGAATATTCATGGAACTATGAAGCCGGCACACATCTCACATTCCCGTCGGCACGTCTTACGGTCGATGCTTCATTATTCTATATAGACTGCCGCGATCAGCAGTTGACCATGTTCCCCTCCGGCACGACGACCGGACGCATAATGACCAACGCAGGCCGGACAAGAAGCCTCGGCGGAGAGATCTCGCTGGCGTGGAACCCGCTGGAACATCTCGATTTCACGGCAAGCTACGGCTACACCGACGCGAGGTTCGTAAGATTCTTCAACGGAATCGACGATTTTTCCGGGCGTCGCATTCCGTATGCGCCTCAGAATACGCTCTTCGTCCAGGGCGCATATGAACTCGGATTCAGAAGCAGGGCGGTGAGATCTCTGACGTTCGAGGCAAACCTCAGAGGAACGGGTAAAATTTACTGGAACGAATCAAATACCGAAGCCCAGGACTTCTATCTGCTTGCCGGAGCATCCGTGACGCTTGCAGGTAACGGATGGAGCTTTCAGGTCTGGGGCCGGAATCTGACAGACACCGCGTATCATACATTTTATTTCGTGTCGATGGGCAATGAGTTCCTGCAGTCCGGACGCCCTCTGCAACTGGGTGCGACTTTCCGTATCGATCTGTAAGACCCGGGGCAGCGTATAAATCCGCAATATAACGCAATGTGTGACGTTTCACTGTAGACAACCTATTTTGAAACTGAAAGCAATGAACAGACTTTTACTGGCAGGAATCATGGCGGGAGCCGCCGTGTCATTAGTATCCTGCGACAAAGAGAACGGAAGCGGAAGCTCATATTCGAGCACGACTCCCGTGTCGGCTTACAACCTTTATGTGAGTGCCGCCGGCGACGGCGAGGCTTACACCGGCACTGCAGTCTATAAATTTACATTGAAAATTCCGGAGTACACAATTCAGCTCGCAGCCGACGCCATGGCTACCCCGGGGGGATCGACTGCGTCGTTCTCGACAGTAGAGATGAACTTCGCCACTGCCTACGTGTCGGTCGATGACATGTCGCGCGAGGTGATTGCCTTCGGCGCGGAAGACGCTGCCGAAGGAGGCACAAAGGTGAGCGGGCTCAAAGGCTATCTCACCCAGGCGGCCTACCTGCCTGTAGGGGAAACAGTGCCCGGTTACACGGTCCTCGTGCCGTCGAACAGCCTGCATTACGCCGTGATGCAGTATACGCTCAATGACCGTTGGAATGTACGCACCTTCTGGCCCGACGCTACATTCAGAGGTTCGACCGTCACATCATATCCGGGCATGACCGACGCTTACTCGACTGACGGCATTTCCTATCGTGTCGTTATGCAGCTCCGCGACGGCGCGATCTCCGACAAAGCCGATGTGATATTCTACAATGCGAAATTCGCCCCGAACGCTCCGGAGATAACCGTGGTGCTCAAGAATCTTGATCTTCAGTTCACCGAAAACGGCTACACTGTAAGCGGAGTCGATGCCATTCCTTATATGGTCGAGGCCGGAGCCCTTCAGGAAACTCCGAGATTCAAGTTCAACAGATTCGACATGGACGTAACGGGCGATCTGACCACAGCAGTCATCGGTTATCAGGTGGCCGATGTCTACACAGGCTCCTTCACAGGCGTCAGCGTGGTGCGTCCCGTTTCGGGGAACTGATTTTTCAAGTAATCTGACAAGGAACGGGCATGGGTTGCCGCGTTCCAGCTGCCATAAAAGGTGCCGGACTCCGCTACAGGATCCGGCACCTTTCATTTTTCCACACTTCACCCTTTCTGAATGTGTCTTCACGATATGTTTGCCTTGCAAAACAAAATAAAATTAACCCGACATTTATTTGTTGTTTAAACAAAAATTACCTAATTTTGCGACTAAGTGAAGGCGCGTCGAGTGCCTGTAAATTGTTGAACTAAGCTAACTAACTTAATATAAACACGATATGAATCTGTTGTGTGAAATAGGCAATGGCGCGCTCTCGATCACGGCCACCCTGACGGGTATCGGGCTTGTGTTTGCGGCGTTGCTCATAGCCAGACTTATTTCCCCGAAATCTTATTCGGTAAAGAAGGCCGAGCCTTATGAATGCGGTATCCCGACCCGTGGAGAGTCGATGATCCAGTTCAAGGCCGGCTATTATATTTTTGCAATCCTCTTCCTTCTTTTCGATGTGGAGGTTGTCTTTCTTTACCCTTGGGCCACAGTGATGCGCGACCTCGGTCCGCAGGGCATACTGTGTATCGGAATCTTTATGTTTGTCCTCATAATGGGCCTGGCTTATGCCTGGCGGAAAGGAGCGCTTAAATGGGAATAGACCGTATAAAGAGCATGCCCCGCGAGGAGTTCAAGAATAATGATTATATCGACAGACTTGTCGAGGAACTCAATGCTACGGGCGCCAACGTGATGGTTGGCAAATTCGACGAACTTATCAACTGGGGTGTCGCCAACTCGCTCTGGCCTCTCTGCTTCGGCACAAGCTGCTGCGCGATCGAGTTCATGAGTCTCGGCGCGGCGCGTTACGACATGGCGCGTTTCGGTTTCGAGGTGGCGCGCAACTCGCCCCGTCAGGCCGACTATATCATGGTGCAGGGTACGATCGTGCACCGCATGGCTCCTGTGGTGCGCCGTCTCTACGAACAGCTCGCAGAGCCTAAATATGTGATCGCTTGCGGTGGGTGCGCTGTATCGGGCGGCCCGTTCAAGAATTCATATTGTGTTGTTCCGGGCGTGGATCAGATCCTTCCGGTCGACGTGTTTATTCCCGGTTGCCCCCCGCGTCCGGAAGCGATGTTTTATGGTCTCATGCAGCTTCAGCGCAAGATCAAGGTGCAGAAATTCTTCGGCGGCGTGAACCGCAAGGAGAAAATCGAGGAGTTTTTCGCGGAGCACCCCGAAGAGAAAGGCCAGATTGGATAACATTACCGAACTATACACTGACATGAGCGATTTAAAAGAACAAATCCTTAAGATATATCCCGATGCCGTGTTCGAGGAGGGTGAATGCCTTCAGGTGAATGTGGCTGAAAAAGACTGGTTCGCCGTTGCGGGCTCACTGAAGAATGAACTCGGATTCGACGTGCTTTCGGCTCTCGTCGGAATGGACTGGGGTGAAAGCCTCGGTGTGATGTATTATCTCACATCGACTTCGCGCCAGTGGACTGTCATCGCGGTCAAGGTGATGGCAGAATCACGCGACGACGCCTATATTCATTCGGTCTCTTCTCTCTGGAAAGTAGCGAACTTCCAGGAGCGCGAGGCTTACGACATGTTCGGAATCAAGTTTATCGGTCATCCCGACATGCGTCGTTTCTTCCTCCGCAATGACTGGGTCGGCCACCCTCTCCGCAAGGACTATGACGCTGATCCAGCTCTTAACCCGATCCGCATGGACGACGAGACCAACGAAGACGAAACACGCTCGTTCTCTCTCGACGCTGACGGCAAGGTTGTGGAGAACCCCGGAAAGGTTTTCGAAGAGAATGAATATGTGGTCAACATCGGCCCGCAGCACCCCTCTACTCACGGTGTGATGCGTTTCCGCGCTTCTCTCGACGGCGAGACCGTTAAGAAGGTTGATGTCGTGTCAGGTTATATCCACCGCGGCATCGAGAAGCTTACCGAAAAGATGACATATCCGCAGATCCTTCATTTCACCGACCGCATGGACTATATGTCGGCTCACCAGAACCGTCATTGTCTATGCATGTGCATCGAGAAGGCCCTCGGACTGGAGGTTCCCCGCCGAGCGCAGGTGATCCGCACGATGATGGATGAGCTGATGCGCATATCATCGCATCTGCTTTCGTTCGGATGTACGGCCATGGACCTCGGTGCCACCACTGCTTTCTTCTATGGCTTCCGCGAGCGCGAGATGGTGCTTGATATCTTCGAGAAGACCTGTGGCGCGCGCATGTCGATGAACTATAATGTGATCGGCGGTGTGATCGCCGACCTGCATCCCGATTTCCAGAAGGATGTCAAGGAACTGATCCGCATCATGCCCGAGCGTCTCAAGGAGTATCACACTGTCTTCTCTGGCAATGTCATCGCAAAGAACCGTCTTGTTGGCGTCGGACACCTCTCCAAGGAGGATGCGGTGAATTATGCGATCACCGGCCCGAGCGGACGCGGCTCGAACTGGAGCTGCGACTGCCGCAAGAAGCATCCTTATGCGGTTTACAATGAAGTCGAGTTTGACGAGATCCTGCTCGACGGCTGCGATTCTTATGCCCGCTACATGGTGCGCATGAAGGAGATCGAGCAGAGCTGCCGTATACTTGAACAGCTTGTTGACAATATTCCCGAAGGTGATATCCGCGCTCAGGTGCCCAAGATCATCAAGCTCCCCGCCGGTCGCTGGTATCAGCAGGTAGAGGCGAGCCGCGGAACTTTCGGTGTCTATATCGAGTCGACCGGAGACAAGAACCCCTATCGTGTTCACTTCCAGAGCCCCTGCTTCAATCTTGTGGGCGTGATGGATCTGACATGCTCGGGCTATATGATCGCCGACCTTATCACGATCGGTGCGGCTCTCGACTTTGTCATTCCCGATATCGACCGTTGATCTCAGGCGTCGTATCAAAACAATATTTTTCAGAACAGAAGTATAATCCAAACCAATAAGATAACATGTTTGATTTCGGAAAATGGACGTCGGCTTTCAACGACTTGCTTCTCGGAACCGGAATGGCCGACTGGCTGGCCGTGCTGATAGAATGCGTCATCATAGCTGTGCTCATTCTGGGCGTCTATACCGTACTGGCTCTTTTCTATATTCTCTATGAACGCAAACTGTGCGCATGGTTCCAGTGCCGTCTCGGCCCCATGCGTGTCGGCAGATGGGGTCTTCTGCAGGTCTTCGCCGATATGTTCAAGATTCTTATAAAGGAGCTCATATCTCTCAAAGGCACCGACCGCTTCCTCTTCAAACTCGCGCCCTACCTGATCATCACTTCGTCGGTGGTCATGCTCGCGTGTCTGCCCTGGGGTAACGGTCTGCAGATAATCGACTGGAACATCGGTATATTCTTTGTGCTCGCGGTCTCTTCTGTCGGAGTGCTCGGAATCCTGCTCGCCGGCTGGTCGTCCAACAACAAGTATACACTCATCGGTGCGATGCGAAGCGGCGCGCAGATGGTGAGCTACGAGATCTCTCTCGGACTTGCCATCATGACCATTGTCGTTATGGCCGGCACTATGGACATCTCGAAACTTGTGCTTGAACAGGCCGACGGATGGTTCATTTTCAAAGGTCATATCCCCGCGATTATCGCCTTCCTCGTCTACGTGATCGCAGCGACAGCCGAGACCAACCGCGGCCCCTTCGACCTTCCCGAGGCCGAGCATGAGCTTACCGCCGGTTACCACACGGAGTATTCAGGTATACATTTCGGCTTCTTCTACCTTGCCGAATACCTCAATCTCTTCATCGTGTCGGGCATAGCGAGCCTGATGTTCCTCGGCGGCTGGATGCCGCTTCACGTGCCGGGCTGGGACGGATTCAACATGGTCATGAACTGGATCCCCTCACCGGTCTGGTTCCTGCTCAAGGCATTCTTCATCTCGTTCGTCATTATCTGGTTCAAGTGGACGTTCCCCCGTGTGCGTATCGACCAGATGCTCGCTTTCGAGTGGAAGTACCTCATGCCTTTCTCTCTTGCCAATCTCCTGCTCATGACAGTGTGCGTGGCGCTCGGATGGCATTTCTGATACCGATTACTCCATGCCGGTCGTGTCCGGCTTAACAAGATTTAAAACAACCAAAATAAATCAGCGGCGGCAATGTCTGTCAGAATCGCCGCGACAAACATGATTTGACGTTATGAGCGAAATTTTAGGTACGGTGACCCAGGTGATTGGTCCGGTGATCGACGTCTCGTTTGAAGGTGGAAAAGAGAACATTCCCCCTGTCTATTCGGCTCTCAAGGTGGAGCGTGACAATGGCGAGGAGCTGATCCTCGAAGTGGAGCAGCACATTGGCGAGGACATAGTGCGTTGTGTCGCCATGGAGAGCACCGACGGTGTGCGCCGCGGTGTCAAGGTGCGCAACCTCGGCCATCCCATATCCGTGCCCACGGGCAATCAGGTCAAAGGACGTCTTCTCAATGTCGTAGGCGATGCCATCGACATGCTCGGTGATCTGAAGCGCGAGAACATGCGTCCGATCCATCAGCCTGCTCCCGCTTTCGACGAACTCGCCATTTCGCAGGAGGTGCTTTTCACCGGTATCAAGGTGATCGACCTTCTCGAACCCTACTCCAAGGGTGGCAAGATCGGTCTTTTCGGCGGTGCAGGTGTTGGCAAGACCGTGCTCATCATGGAGCTCATCAACAATATTGCCAAAGGCCATAACGGTTTCTCGGTGTTCACCGGTGTAGGCGAACGCACACGTGAGGGTAATGACCTTCTCCGAGAGATGATCGAGAGCGGCGTTATCAAATATGGCAAGAAATTCCAGGAGGGAATGGAGAAAGGGGAGTGGAATCTCGCTGATGTAGATCACAGCGAACTCGCTAACTCTCAGTCTACCCTTGTGTTCGGTCAGATGAACGAGCCTCCCGGCGCGCGTCTCCGCGTGGCGCTTTCCGGTCTTACGGTAGCTGAGCAGTTCCGCGATAACGATGGCGGCGGCAAGGAGATTCTTCTCTTCATTGACAACATCTTCCGCTTCACTCAGGCCGGTTCGGAGGTGTCTGCACTTCTCGGACGTATGCCTTCTGCAGTAGGTTATCAGCCCACACTCTCTTCCGAGATGGGTGCGCTTCAGGAGCGTATCACATCGACCAAGAACGGTTCTATCACATCGGTACAGGCAATCTATGTGCCGGCTGACGACCTTACCGACCCGGCGCCCGCCACGACATTCTCGTTCCTCGATGCCACTACGGTGCTTTCGCGTAAGATTTCGGAGCTTGGCATCTATCCCGCTGTCGATCCGCTTGACTCGACATCGCGTATTCTTGACCCCAATATCGTGGGCGAGGATCACTATAATACAGCACAGGCGGTAAAACAGCTTCTCCAGAAATACAACGAGCTTCAGGATATCATCGCTATCCTCGGTGTCGACGAACTTTCAGACGAAGACAAGCAGGTGGTGACGCGTGCGCGCCGTGCACAGCGTTATCTTTCGCAGCCGTTCCACGTGGCAGAGCAGTTCACCGGTCTGCCTGGTGTCATGGTTCCCCTTGCCGAGACAATCCGCGGTTTCAAGATGATCCTTTCGGGCGACCTCGACTATCTGCCCGAGCAGGCGTTCCTCAATGTCGGTACGATCGACGAGGCTATAGCCAAGGGTGAGGCCATGCTCAAGGATGTCAAGTAAGGATATCGTCAGTTCTTTCACATCTATAACCATTCAGAAATGACACTCGAAATTATATCGGCCCATGAGGTGACGTTCAGAGGTGAGGTTACTTCGGTGACTCTCCCCGGCGAACTCGGCTCGTTCACAGTGCTTAAAGACCATGCGCCGCTCATATCGGTCCTCGTAAAGGGTAAAATCAAATACACCGATTCAAAAGGTGTGGCCGCAGACCAGGAGATAGCCGGAGGTCTTGCCGATGTAAACAACAATGTGATTTCTGTATGTGTCTACTGACCGGTTGCCGGAGTGACACGTATATAAATATTCTAACCACGATGTCGAAATATCATAAAATCCCGCTGATACACAGTCTCGCCACTACGCGACGCGCAGTTTTAGGATTGCTCATTGCGGTTCTTCTAATGGCGCCTTCCGCAGCGTCTGCGGCAGGTCACGATGAGGGCGGCAGTCTGGACGTGAAGGGGATTATCTTCGAACACCTCGGTGACGGATACGGCTGGGAGGTGCCTTTCTCGCATACAGACAGAATCCCATTGCCCGTGATCGTGCGCTCGGAGGATCATAACTGGTTCTGCTTCTCGTCGGCCGGTCTGACTGAAAAGACCGAGACTGTAGACCCGGAATCCGGAAAGACACATCATGCTCTTGAGCCTGTAGTAAAGACGATCGAGCGCGATGGGAAGACATATCGTTTTCTGATCGCGCACGAAAGTGCCAATAAAGACAAGGTGGTTGAGATTTTCGATCTCACGCCGGCTGAGCAGAAGGAACTTGACGCGCGACTTGCTGATGAAAAGAAAACCGGAGATGTGGATCTCGGTGTGCAGGTCATAGACGGATATGTCTATTACGACGGCAAGTATTATCGCGAATACCGCCCTCTCGATCTGTCGGTGACAAAGAATGTGGCGGCGCTTTTCATAGCCGTGATTCTTGTGATCGCCATGGTCTTCGGACTCGTCGGGTTCTATCGTCGCAAAGGGATGCGGGCTCCACGCAAGGGAATGGGCTTCTTCGAGATGCTTGTAGGCTTCATCTATAACGACACGATCAAGGCCACGCTCGGCGATAAGACCAAGAAGTTCGCGCCTTATCTGCTCACTGTGTTCTTCTTCATCCTTGTGATGAATATTGTAGGACTGATTGTGATCTTCCCCGGCGGCGCCAATCTGACAGGTAACATCGCTGTGACACTTGTTCTGGCCCTCTGCACATTTATCATCACCAACATATTCGGCACAAAGCATTACTGGAAAGAGATCTTCTGGCCCGATGTGCCTTTGTTCCTGAAGTTTCCGCTTCCGATCATGCAGCTCATCGAGGTATTCGGCATCTTCACAAAGCCTGCCGCGCTATGCGTCCGACTTTTTGCCAACATGATGGGTGGCCACATGATTGTCATCACTCTGACGCTGCTGATATTCATTCTCGGCGCGTTTGGTGCTGCGGTAGTCGGTCTTACGACAGTGGTGTCTGTGCTTTTCACGATCTTTATGCTCCTTCTCGATGTGCTGGTGAGCTTCATCCAGGCATACGTCTTCACTCTGCTTTCGACTCTCTTTATAAGCATGGCTCAGATCGATGAAGAGGAGCATCATGCAAAAGAAGACAAAGGTGATTCCGCGGCTGAATCAAAAGATCTCGCCGAGCTGGCTGCGCAGAAGGAACTTATCTCTCGCGAAGCAGCGGAGATGGATCTCAAGTAATGTCAAACCATAGAAAATAATCTTAAATCATAAACTTTTAAATTCTCTGAACTATGTTATCTACAATTCTGAATGAGGTAATGTCTCTCCAGCCCCTCGCAGCAGTCGGTGCGGCTATCGGTGCTTCTCTCGCAGCGATCGGCGCAGGTTTCGGTATCGGCAAGATCGGTTCTTCCGCCATGGAGGCAATCGCGCGTCAGCCCGAGGCTGCAGGTGACATCCGAAGCAACATGATCGTGATTGCCGCTCTTATCGAGGGTGTGGCTCTCTTCGCAGTGATCGTGTCTGCACTCGCAATCTTTATCAAATAAGACCGAGAGCAATTCGTATTATCCTCAAAACAATTAGATAATGGAATTATTCACGCCCGATTTTGGCTTGGTGTTCTGGATGTTCGTGGCGTTCATCCTGCTTTTCCTCGTCCTTGCGAAATGGGGATGGCCTGTGATCATCAAAATGATGGACCAGCGCGCCAATACCATTGACCAGGGTGTGGAAGACGCCCGGAAGGCAAAAGAACAGCTTGACAACGCCCGTGCCGAAGCACAGAAGTATGTGAAAGAGGCACAGGCGCGTCAGGCCGAAATGCTCCGCGAGGCAGCCAAGATGAAGACAGATATCATCGAGGAGGCCCGCAACGAGGCTCAGGCGGCTGCAAAAAAAGAGATGGATGCCGCGCGTCTCGCCATCGAGCAGGCGCGTAAAGAGGCTGAACTCTCTTTCCGTAACGAGGTCGGCCGCTTCTCGATCGACATCGCGGAGAAGATGATGCGCGAGCGCATGAGCGACAACAAGGCGCAGACCGAGTTGGTAAACAAATTGTTGGACGAAATAGAGAAAAACTGATAGGCAATGATTTCCGGACTGATTCCCCACCGTTACGCGCGTGCTTTGTATAAGTTCGCAGGCGAATCCAACAGCCGCGGCACGGTTTATGATGAGATGAAGACTGTCATCGATTCGTTTGCCGCCAATCCGCAGCTTGAGAAAGTGCTGTCTAACCCGTTTGTCGACCGCGCTGACAAGAAGAAGATTCTTCTGTCCGCGGCGGGGAAGACGCCCGGAGAGGACTATACCAGATTTGTCTCTCTGATTCTCGACCACAACCGTGAGGAGTTCGCGTATCTGATGGCTTTGGCCTACAGAGACATTTTCCGCAAGGAGAACCACATATCCCAGGTCAGAATCACCACGGCTGCCGAACTCCCCGATTCCGAGATCGGCAAGCTGAAGCAAGTGGTGGAGCGTGCATACCGCGACCGTAAGTTCGAATATGAATATGCGGTCGACCCCGATATTATCGGCGGCTTCATAATCGATGTCGATTCCACACGTATGGACGCTTCCATCAGCAGCGAACTCGAACAATTACGTCAAAACCTTAGCAGCAATTAAGAAGATGCTTAATCCCAGCGAAATATCAGATGTTTTAAAGCAGGAGCTCGAAAATATCAATTCTAAAGTGAAGTTTGAGGAGGTCGGCACCGTGCTCAGCGTCGGCGACGGCGTGGCTCACGTCTATGGCCTCGAGAACGTCAGAAGTAACGAGCTCGTCGAGTTTGAGAACGGCGCAATGGGTGTCGCGCTCAACCTCGAGGAGAGCAACGTCGGTGTGGTGTTGCTCGATAAAGTCAATTCAATCACAGAAAACATGTCGGTGAAGCGTACGGGTGAAGTAGCTTCTATTCCTGTAGGCGAAGGCATGTTGGGTCGAGTTATCAACATGCTCGGCGAGCCTATCGACGGCCGCGGCCCGATCGAGGGTGAGCGCATTCGCCTCCCGCTTGAACGCAAGGCACCGGGTGTGATTTTCCGTCAGCCCGTAAACGAGCCCCTTCAGACCGGTATCAAGGCTGTCGACGCCATGATTCCTATCGGTCGCGGTCAGCGTGAGCTTATCATCGGCGACCGTCAGGTGGGCAAGACTGCCATCGCTATCGACACAATCATCAATCAGAAAGAAAACTACGAGAAGGGGAAACCCGTATATTGTATCTATGTGGCGATCGGCCAGAAGGCTTCTACCGTGGCCTCTATCGTGCATACGCTTGAGAAGTATGGCGCGATGCCTTATACAGTCGTTGTTGCCGCCAATGCTTCCGATTCAGCCTCGATGCGTTACTACGCTCCGTTCGCCGGTGTGGCGATAGGTGAGTACTTCCGCGACTCGGGTCGCGACGCTCTTATCGTTTACGATGACCTGTCGAAGCAGGCTGTAGCGTATCGCGAGATCTCGCTTATCCTCAAGCGTCCCTCGGGCCGCGAGGCATATCCGGGAGATATTTTCTATCTGCATTCTCGTCTGCTTGAACGCGCTGCGAAGATTATCGCTGACCAGAAGGTGGCAGAGTCGATGAATGACCTCCCCGAAGCTCTCAAGCCGATGGTAAAGGGAGGCGGTTCGCTGACGGCTCTTCCGATCATCGAGACTCAGGCAGGCGACGTCTCCGCGTATATCCCTACCAACGTGATTTCGATCACAGACGGTCAGATCTTCCTTGAGACCGCACTCTTCAACCAGGGTATTCGTCCCGCCATCAACGTCGGCATATCGGTGTCGCGTGTAGGTGGTAACGCGCAGATCAAGTGTATGAAGAAAGTGGCCGGCACGCTCAAGATCGCACAGGCACAGTTCCGCGAACTTGAGTCATTTACCAAGTTCGGAGGTGACATTGATCCCGTCACTGCAGCCGTCATCGACCGCGGACGCAAGAACCAGCAGATTCTCGTTCAGCCCCAGTATCATCCGTGGCCTGTTGAAAACGAAGTGGCGATCATCTATTGCGGTGTAAACGGACTTCTTGAAAACGTTCCCATCGAGAAAGTCAAGGATTTCGAGCAGCAGCTTATCCAGACCCTCAGGCTTCGCGGCCAGCAGGATGTGCTCGACGTGCTGCGCTCGGGCAAGCTGACCCCCGAGGTAGAGGAGAAACTTACCGCCGTAGCCCGTGAGGTCGCTGCGGGAATCACTGCAGAGTAAATACATAAGAATCTCGACAGACAATAATGGCAACGCTAAGAGAACTTAAGACAAGAATCGGGTCGGTGGCTTCCACAGAGAAGATCACCGGCGCGATGAAGATGATTTCATCAGCCAAGGTGCATCAGAACGAACAGGCCTTGCGCAGACTTCAGCCCTTCAAGGACAAGCTACGCTCCATCATGGGTCATATTCTGGCCACAGAC
The DNA here is from genome assembly GCA_947176745.1 of uncultured Muribaculaceae bacterium. GTDB lineage: Bacteria > Bacteroidota > Bacteroidia > Bacteroidales > Muribaculaceae > Lepagella. Next base: position 12,524 of record CAMWRV010000009.1, on the reverse strand, counting down.
ATGGAATTCGACTCGCCTCTGATACGCGTCCGCGAAGTCAAACGCGCGGGCATGGTTGTGTTCGGATCCGATGACGGTCTCTGCGGTGCCTATAACATCAATATCCTCAAAGGATTCATGATCCATGTGGATCATCTGAGGAATGAATATGGCAGTGATGTCGAGATCGAGGTCTTTCCTGTCGGCAAGAAGATGGAGAAGGCGATCCGCCGCCTTCGCGATCCTAAGCTGACTGTGGTTGTCGCCGAAGGCGTCGACAGCAAGATGGCCGCGGCAAAGGTCAATGAGTTCACCCACAGTCTGCGCGACAGATTTGCCGCAGGTGAGCTCGACAGGATCGATGTAGTGTATATGAACTATCGTTCGATGAGCCGTCAGGTGCTGACCTCCGACACATTGTTCCCCGTCTCCGAGAAATCAATTGTAGGGGAATCGGATCAAAAAGCCGACAATCAGCTATATATATTCGAGCCGGATGCCAACAGCATCTTCAATGAGGTGCTTCCGATGTTTGTGCTGTCAACAATGCAGGAGATAACTATCGAGAACAGAAGTTCGGAGCAGGCAGCGCGTGTCATGGCCATGCAGAGTGCCAATGACAATGCCAAGAAACTGCTTGAGGATCTGCAGCTTGAGTACAATAAACTCCGTCAGCAGAGCATTACGACCGAGCTTCTTGATATTCTCGGCGGACAGGTGGAAAGATAAACAGATAACAATCTTCAGAACAGAAATAATTAATGAGCAGTATTAAAGAATATTTCAAGTCAGTAGGTGAGGGCGTCAAGAGCCTCGTTGCCGGTATGGGAGTGACAGGCAGAGAGTTCGTCACTCCGAAAATCACCGAGCAGTATCCCGAAAACAGAAAGACTCTTCAGATTGCCGACAGATTCAGAGCCGAGCTCACACTTAAATATGATGCCGAAGGCCGACACAAGTGCATAGCCTGCGGCATCTGTCAGATGAATTGTCCCAACGGCACGATCAGACTTGAGACAAAAATGGTCGAATTGCCCGACGGCAAGAAGAAACGTAAACTCGACAAGTATCTTTATGATCTTGGAAGCTGCACGTTCTGCATGCTCTGCGTGACTACCTGTCCGCAGGATGCTCTGGAATTCTCTAACGATTTCGAGCAAGCTGTGTTCGAGCGTGACAAACTTGTGAAGCAGCTCAACTACCGTCCCGAACCGGAGGGAGAGCCTGCTGCTCCGGCAAAGCCGGCGATGGATCCCGAGAAGCTCGCTGCCATAAAGGCGGAGGCACTTAAGAAAGCTGCTGCCATAAAGGCACAGAGAGCTGCCGAGGCCGCTGCCAAAGAGGCCGGAGAAACCGCTGCGCCCGCAGGCGGTCCGGAAAATTCAGACAAGTGATCCGAAACCTGTCTGGTCTTAACTTTCGAATTAAAACAACATCTACAACATAATGGATTCAGTAGCGAATATTATTCTTTATTTTGTGGTGGCATTATGCATCGCCGTCTTCTCGGTGATGACCGTAACCTCCCGCAAGATTCTCCGTGCAGCTACATATCTGCTTTTTGTGCTCATAGGAACCGCCGTCTTCTATTTCCAGCTCGGCTATCAGTTCCTCGGCGCAGTGCAGATCGCTGTCTACGCAGGCGGCATCATGGTGCTGTTCGTATTCTCGATTCTGCTGACCCGGCGTCCCGATGACAAGGCTCCGCTTCTTGCATCGCACCGCCGCGCTCTTGGAATCGGACTTTCTTTAAGCGGTCTTGTCCTGCTGCTTCTTGCTCTGTTCTTCATGCCTCTTGTCGACGGCCTCTCGCTGTCGGAGTGTCTGGAGTCAGGCATGAGCATTGACATGGCTACGATCGGAAAAGCATTTGTCGGTACCGACAGGTTCCAGTATCTTCTTCCGTTCGAGGCTATAAGTGTTCTTCTTCTCGCATGTATAATCGGCGGCGTCACAGTGGCCCGCAAAAGATAATCCGCACATACTATGGACTTGACAATGTTATGGTATCTCGTGCCGAGCGTCATCATGTTTGCGGCCGGTGTCTACGGGTTCTGTACCCGTAAGAACATGATCGCACTGCTGATCTCGCTTGAGCTGATGTTGAACTCCGCAGATCTGAATTTCGTGGTGTTCAACCGTTTTCTTTTCCCCGGTTCGATGGAAGGCATGGTCTTCACTCTGTTCGCAATCGCCATTGCAGCGGCCGAAACTGCCATCGCCATCGCGATAATCATCAATATCTATCGTGCCGTCGGAAACACTGATATTAACTCCGTAAAACAAATGAAATTCTAAGTATGGGCACAACTCTTCCAATTTTGATCCTTGCCATTCCTTTCGCGATGTTTCTCATCCTGGGAATCGGCGGTGTGAAGATGAGCCGCAAGCTTGCCGGTATACTCGGCATATGTGCCAACGGCACGCTCGCTGTGCTCGCCTATATTGTGGCCTTCACTTATTTCTTCTCAGGCGATGCCGCTTTCATTCTTGATGGCGTGCGCCAGCAGGTGCAGATCTTTGACGTGACATGGCTTGCGTTTACCGAACGCATGGTTGTCAACATAGGTTTCCTCCTTGATCCCATCTGCGCCATGATGCTTGTGGTGATCACCACGATCTCTTTCATGGTGCATCTCTACAGCTGGGGATATATGGAGCATGAGCCGGGATTCCAGCGCTATTACGCTTTCCTTTCTCTCTTCACCTTCTCGATGCTCGGCCTTGTGGTCGCAACCAACATTTTCCAGATGTATATTTTCTGGGAGCTTGTGGGCGTTTCTTCATATCTGTTGATCGGCTTCTTCTATAAGCTTCCCTCGGCAGTGGCTGCGTCAAAGAAGGCGTTTATCGTGACCCGTTTCGCCGACCTTTTCATGCTGATCGGCATTCTGGTGCTTTCGTACTATGTGTCGCATACTCCGGCAGACGGTCCTCTCGGCGGAGCGTCGGCGTTCAATTTTCTCATGCTCAACTCGAACCCCGGCAACGTACTGGCTTCTACAGTAGGTGCGACTTTCATGGGCGGTTCGGTCCTTACATGGGCGATGATCTTCATCTTTGTCGGAGGTATGGGTAAATCGGCGATGATGCCTCTCCACATCTGGCTTCCCGATGCAATGGAAGGCCCGACGCCTGTGTCTGCCCTTATTCACGCCGCTACTATGGTCGTGGCAGGTGTCTACCTTGTGGCACGTTTCTTCCCGGTGTTCTGCATCGTGCCTGATTCGCTCACTTTCATCACTGTCGTAGGTGCCATCACTGCTTTCTATGCGGCTGTAGTGGCATGCGCGCAGATCGATATCAAGCGTATCCTCGCTTTCTCGACAATCTCGCAGATCGCATTCATGATGGTTGCTCTCGGCTGCGCATACAACGAGCCTGTGGAGGGTGTCCACTATTCCGGACTCGGATACATGGCCGGCATGTTCCATCTTTTCACTCACGCCATGTTCAAGGCTCTTCTCTTCCTCGGAGCCGGCTGTCTGATACATGCTGTCCACTCCAACAACTACACCGAGATGGGCGGTCTGCGCAAATATATGCCGATCTGTCACATCACGTTCCTTATCGGCTGTCTCGCAATCGCCGGCATATGGCCTTTCTCTGGATTCTTCTCGAAAGACGAGATGCTCGCTGCAATGTTCAGCCGCCACTGGTTCTGGGGCGCATGGATGACTATGGTGGCCGGTCTTACGGCTTTCTATATGTTCCGTATGTACTACATGGTGTTCTGGTGGGAAGAGAATCCCAAATACCGCGAGAGCGGACACAAGCCTCACGACGCACCCTGGCAGATGTCGCTCCCTCTGATTATTCTCGCGCTTGTAAGCTGCGTTGCCGGATTCATTCCTTTCGGTGAGTTCGTGACATTCAACGGCGAGCCCTATCATATCCACATCGAGCCGTCGGTGGCAGCTACTTCTCTTACTGTCGCAGTCGCAGCAATAGCTCTCGCCACTGTGATGTATGCGAAGAAGAATCCGCTTCCCTCGAAGATCAAGAATCTCTGGCCAGGTCTCTGGACTGCGGCAAACCGCCGCTTCTACTGGGATGAGATCTACCAGTTCATCACTCACCGCTTCATCTTCAACATCATCTGTCGCGGAATCGCATGGTTCGACCGTCACATCATCGACGGAACAATGGATGCCATGGCAACCGTTACACAGTGGTGTTCAGTAAGAATCAAGGGCATGCAGAGCGGAAGCATCCAGACATATGTCATCTGGTACTTCATCGGCGCTGTCCTCCTCGCAGCCGTGACATGGATCTGTATCCTATAAATTGTAATTGTCGCAAAATATTTTAGATTATGTTTTCAAATTTCTTAATCTGGTTTGTAATAGTTCCCGTCATCATGATGGCCGGGCTTGCATGTTGCGGCAACAGCAATATGAAAGCTATCCGCACAGTGATGGTGGTTTGCTCGACCGTACTTCTCGGCATGGCCATCTGGCTTGTGTGCGAGTTCCTCGATATGCGTGCCGCCGGCGATACGTCTGAAATGCTCTTCACCGGTAGCTGGATGTGGTATGAGCCTCTCAACATACATCTTGCAGTCGGCGTAGACGGTATATCGGTCCTGATGCTCCTTCTCTCGGCGATCATCGTATTCGCCGGCACATTCGCGTCATGGAAGATTGATCCGCTCCCTAAGAATTTCTTCCTCTGGTTCGCTCTTCTTTCCACCGGAGTGTTCGGATTCTTCATCTCGATCGACATGTTCACCATGTTCATGTTCTACGAGGTGGCTCTTATCCCGATGTACCTTCTGATCGGTGTCTGGGGAACAGGCCGCAAGGAGTATTCGGCAATGAAGCTCACGCTGATGCTGATGGGTGGTTCGGCTTTCCTGATGCTCGGTCTTCTCGGCATCTACTGGCACAGTGTGCCCGCAGGCGGAGTCCCGACATGGAATATTCTTGAGATAGCTCACAACAGCGCCATCGCACCCTCATGGCAGAACCTTCTTTTCTGCTTCACGTTTGTAGGCTTCGGTGTTCTCGGTGCCATGTTCCCGTTCCACACATGGAGTCCTGACGGTCATGCATGTGCTCCTACAGCAGTGTCGATGCTTCACGCAGGTGTGCTCATGAAGCTCGGAGGCTATGGATGTTTCCGTATCGCAATCTACCTGCTTCCTTCGGCAGCTCAGGAACTTGCATGGATTTTCATTATCCTTACAGGTATCTCGATCGTCTACGGTGCATTCTCGGCATGTGTGCAGACAGACCTCAAGTATATCAACGCATACTCTTCAGTGTCGCACTGCGGCATGGTGCTTTTCGCGATCCTCATGCTTAACCGCACTGCCATGACCGGCGGTATCCTCCAGATGCTCAGCCACGGTCTGATGACAGCTCTCTTCTTCGCCCTGATCGGTATGATCTACGGCCGAACACACACCCGCGACATCCGTCAGATGGGTGGTCTCATGAAGATCATGCCTTATCTCGGTGTGTGCTACATGATAGCCGGTTTCGCGTCACTCGGTCTCCCCGGCATGTCGGGCTTCGTGGCCGAGATGACAATCTTCTTCGGAGCATTTGAGAACGGTGACATGTTCCACCGCGTGTTTGTAATTGCAGCAACCTGCGCGATTGTCATCACCGCTGTCTATATCCTCCGGGTTGTCGGCAAGCTTATTCTTGGTCCGGTGCAGGATGATCATCATCTTACACTTACAGACGCCACATGGTGGGAACGCTTCTCTACGGCTACACTGATTGTCTGTCTTGCCGGCATCGGTTTCTTCCCCAACTGGATCAACGAGACCATCCAGCATAGTTTCACGCCGATCATCAATGCGCTCAACATGGCGATCTGACCTTCGGCATCCATCACAATAGAAACAACAAGAACAACTTCATACAATGGATTATTCACAATTTGGGGCGATGTTGCCCGAACTCATAATTCTGGGACTGTTCTTCATTGTGTTCCTGTTCGACACATTCTCGAATGAAGGAGGCAAGAAGCTGCTCACTCCCGTAACAACTGTACTGTTCGGCCTCGCTACTGTCGCTATATGGTTGATACCCTCTTGCGGCGATACTGTCTTCGGCGGTATGTATGTCGACGACAGCGCATGCAAGGCAATGAAAGCAATTCTTAACGTCGGAGTCTTCATCGTTCTTCTCCAGTCGGCAAAATGGGTGGAAAGCGATGAGGTGGCAATCCGCAAGGGAGAGTTCTATGAGCTGCTGCTCGTGACTCTTTTCGGCATGTATCTCATGATATCGGCGCGTCACTTCCTTCTCTTCATCATCGGTCTGGAGTCGGCATCCCTGCCTCTCGCCGCAATGGTGGCGTTCAACAAGAAGCACTACGAGAGCCATGAGGCAGCCGTAAAATACATTCTTACGGCAGTCTTCTCATCGGCCATACTGCTGACAGGCCTTTCGTTTGTATATGCATTCTCCGGAGGCTCGCTCTATTTCGACGATATCCGTGCCGAACTGTCATCCGGCTCTACCCCCGGACTTCTCATATGCGCACTGGCGTTCATGATCGCCGGTATCGGATTCAAGCTCTCGCTTGTTCCGTTCCACCTCTGGACAGCCGATGTGTATCAGGGAGCGCCCACGGCCATCACCGCTTATCTCTCGGTCATCTCGAAAGGAGCCGCTGCTTTCGCGTTCTTCGTGATTTTCGTTCAGGCTTTCGGCACGCTCTACAGTGCCGCATGGGAATGGATGATGTATGCTGTGATCATAGTCACCATCACCATTGGTAACCTTTTTGCGATCCGACAGAAGAACATGAAGCGGTTCATGGCCTTCTCATCGATTTCACAGGCCGGTTACATCATGCTCGGAGTGATGACAGAATCCGCGCTCGGTCTCGGATCCATGATGTTCTACATCTTTGTCTATGTTGTCAGCAACCTCGCGGTATTCTCCGTGATCTCTGCGATAGAGAACAAGACCGGAAAGGTCGGCATGGATGACTACGACGGTCTTCACAAGACCAATCCCTGGCTGTCGTTCGCGATGACACTCGCGATGTTCTCACTTGCCGGCATCCCTCCGTTCGCAGGTTTCTTCAGCAAGATTCTTATCTTCACATCGGTCACTGCCTCCGACAGCATGGCTCTCTACATGCTTGTGCTTGTAGCTCTGATCAACACGATCATTTCGCTTTACTACTATCTGCTCGTCGTGAAGGCGATCTGGATCAACCCCGGAGAAGCTCGGATCGAGTCTTTCCGCTCGGCATTCAGCGAGCGTCTCGCGCTCTGGCTTTGTGTAGGCGGAATCGTGTTCTTCGGTCTTGTGTCTGGCATTTATCAGTTCTGCGTCGAGTCTGCGGCAACGCTTGTATGATCACGGATACGAAGCAGTTTTAAGATCATGACACATATCTTGACAGTCAGTATGACGCATACTCCGCAATCGGTATGATGCAGCTTGGCGAAATACTTGACAGTATATATAAACTTGCCCCGGCCTCTATCGAGAAGATGGAGGCCGAGGCTACTTTACGGCATTACGCCAAAGGCGACAGACTTGTCGAGCAGGATCGTCCGTGCAGAAGTGTATTCTTCGCGGCCGACGGGCTCTGCAGGTCTCTTCATGAGCAGGACGGCCGCGAAGACACCCGCTGGTTTGCAACGCCCGGAGATGTCTTCACGTCAGTAAGCGCCTGGCATAACGATGAGCCTGCCATTTTTTCAATCGAGGCGATCACCCCTCTCTGCTGCTACGTGATCAGTTTTCAGGCAATGAGAAGACTGCTCGCCGAAGACGAGGGAATCCGACAGTGGACACTCCGTCTGCTTTCGGAGTCACTTTATGTTCTCGAAAAGCGATATACAATCATTGGGCGTGGTTCCGCCCGCGAGCGCTATGAGGCGTTGCTGCAAGGACGTCCTAAAGAAATGATAAATCTGATTCCTCTGAAGTATATAGCGTCATATCTGAAAATCACACAGGAGACATTGTCGAGAATCAGAGGCGCAAGATAACGGTTTAAGACCTCATTCCAATAGGTCTGCAACTCATTTGTATTTTCAAAGTTGATGAATTTGACCTAAGTCAAAACGGACGGATTCTGATTTCGTTAATTTTGCTGTCGGACAGATAAGGCTCCATCTGTCTCCATTGTGCAGATGGAGGATTGTTATTTTTGACTTTCAATATAATATTGTATCACAAATAATTCAATTTATGAGAAAAATTCTATCTTTGATCCTTGCCATCACGGCGTATCTCGTTCCTGTATCGGGTGAGGCCAGGGAGGCAATGGGTTTCCTTACCGGTAGTTCAGCCGCAAGGTCACCCGGACTTTACACTTTCGACCTCACAGGAGGAGACGATCTTGTCTGCGTCAGTCAGATGCCTTATTTTCTTATGGGCGGCGCATATGGAGACAGCAGTTACTGGCTGATGCTTTCGTACGATATGTCGGGAAATCTCGGTCAGATGTTTATGGCTGTCGATCCTGTTACCGGTGAGCAACGTAAAAGTACCGGCCAAAATTATGGATGCTCCGACATGACATATGATGTTTCGACATCCGATCTGTACGGAATCCTTTACACAATCGGAGGCAATACCGTTCCGAATCAGCTTGTCAGGATTTCCACGCCAGGTGGAAGTTATGAAGCTGTGGCCACTCTGACAGATACATTTTCCGCCATCGCCTGCGATCTTTGGGGAAATCTATACGCCATGAGTTCCACAGGCGTGCTTCACAGTGTAAACAAAGGGAGCGGTGCTGTTACGCCCATAGGTGCGACCGGACTTTCCGCTTCGACCGAAGAAGTTCAGTCTATGGAATTCGATCGCGATTCGGGAGAACTCTACTGGACATTCCTTGACAAAAACGACAATACATGGATCGCGAAAATTGATCCCGAAACAGGATCTGTCATAGAGAAACATGGAGTCGAGGACAACGCTCTCATAGGCGCACTTCATATACCCTATGCAGAGGTGGCGTTGACGGCACCCGGACAAATTTCCGATCTTTCGACCGACACATCGGGAGATGCACCGGCGTTTGTATGGAAAGCTCCCGTCATGACAGTAGGCGGAGATCCGCTTTCATGCACTCTCGACATAGAGATACGGCGTGAAGGACGGATTGTCAAAGTCATTGAAGGCGTTGCGCCCGGGGAGCAGTGTGAATGGCAGGATCCGGACGCTCCGAAAGATCAGTATGTCACGTATGCCATTACATGTTACGACGGTCATGTCAGAGGTGCTTCCGCATTTGTCACCGTCTATTTCGGTGAAGATTTGCCGGCGTCCGTCAGCGGTCTCGAAGCCACGGTGTCCGGCGAAGATATCATACTTAAGTGGACGGCACCGGAAACTGACTGCAATGGTCGGCCAATCGACAAGTCGGGCCTGACTTACACTATAACACGTCATCCCGACGAGATGACCGTGGAAGGTGTCACTTCAGGATCTTACGTTGACAGCGGTATCGACTCGCCTAACCAATATTACTACACAGTCGTGCCTGTTACTCATGTCGGAGCAGGTGAAGGCCGGGATTCTGAAATCGTCATAGCCGGTCCATCCCTGAAGACTCCATGGTATCCTGATTTCTCGGATCAAGTGGAGAGATCAAGATTTTTGATAGTCAATGCCAACGGAGACTCCAATACATGGCAGTATAAGGATGGAGCCATGCGGTTCTCCTGTATGTACGGAGCTGGAGATGACTGGCTTATATCCATGCCTGTGCATCTTGAGAGCGGCATGACATATAAAATGAGATGCGACATAGGCACAGCCGGCGCTTGGGGACCTGAAAATTTAAGAATCACGTTAGGTACAGGTTTCTCGCCCGACAGTCAGAATGTGCAGGAGATTTTCAACCGTACCGGCATAACCTCTACTGCCGAGACCATCTCCGAATTGATATCCGTTGAAGAAAGCGGAGACTACACTTTCGGATTGCAATGCTATACTGCGATGTGGGACGGCATGTATCTCGATGTCAGAAAGTTCGAGATAGAACCCGTTGGCGCGGTCGATCTTGCTGTCGAAGGACCGTTGAGAGGCGAGCTTTTGCCCGTTTTTGACTCTCCGAATGACTATTATGTCACCATATTCAACAACGGCACGGAGACACAGACTGGTTTCTATCTGTCGTTGCTCGACGATGAGGATAAAGTTCTTGCCTCCTCTTTCAACGATTCGACGGTAGCACCCGGTGAATCAGTTGAATGCAAGTTGTCGTGGACTCCTATGTCGGCAAAGGTCCGCCATATCCGTGCGCGCGTTGAGAAAGAGAATGACGTCAATGAAGTCAATAATCTCTCCGCTCCATTCGAGGTCATGTTCCTCAACGAAGGTGAAGCAATAGCCCGATTCGGCGAACATGATTCCGATCCCGGACTTTTCCCATTCTCGTTCGACAACCTGTACAGTTTCGCTGAATCGGTCTACACGTCAGAAGAACTTGGCGTCGAAGGAGGTATGATAAGCGAGATATCATGGGAATTCAACAATCCCGGCGAACCGCTTCTTGACAAGGAAATCAAGATTTATATGGCCAACACGTCACGCTCGCCTGTCATGACCGATTATCTGCGTGAAGAGGAGATGATATGTGTCTTCGACGGAAAAGCCGACTTCCCCTCAGGCGAGAACCGTCTGTCGATAACGCTTGACGAACCTTTCCCGTATTCAGGAGGCAATCTTGCTGTAATGACAAGAAAATTCAGAGATACCGAAACCGGCATACGGGTGACATGGCAGGCTCAGAACTTCCCCAATACACCGAGGACAGCAGTCGCCGTAAACGGATCGGGCGTTTTTGAGACTTCAGAAGTTCTTGTCTCCTCGATGCTTCCCTGTGTACGCATGCGGCTTGACACCGGAGACGGTGCGAGTCTGAGCGGACGGGTCACATGTGACGGAGAGGATGTGCAGGGCGCACGTGTGTCGATCGACGGGCGCATGACTGACGTACTGACCGACGCGTCGGGCATCTATCGGTTCAATTGGTTGCCCGCGGGGCAATACGGCATTTCAGTGGCACCCCCTGATTTCAGATACCTTTCAGGAAGTGCGGATGCAGCTGTCGTTGCCAACGGATGTCATGAACTCGACATCAGGCTCGATGCCAGACCTTCAGGAGCTGTAGAGGGCAAGATTACCGACGACAAGGGCAATCCGGTGCCCGGTGCATCTGTAAGACTTTATGGCTGGGAGTCGCACAAGACAATCGCCGACATGCAGGGCAACTATTCGTTCGATAAGATCTATGCCGTCGACAAGGCTGAGATGACTGTCTATGCATATGGATATCGAAGTGGAAAGCGGGAGCTCAGCGTCTCAGGCGCGTCTGACAGCGATCCAGTTGACATAGCGCTTGAAGCCGTGCGCAATCCGGTAAGATCGGCCAGTGTGGTTCTCGACGATGGAATCCCGCAGATAAGCTGGACTCCGGTGGATTTCAGCTTCGATATCGCTGCCGACAATGGCGTCGTGGCCGGATCGTATGAAACCGGAACATATGGCGATTACCTGCTTGCGAAGCAGTTTGAGGGCCCGCTGGTGATCGACCGTATAATGTGGCATGCAGGAGCGTCGACAGATCCTGATTCAGGCAAAATCGACATATACATCTATTCTCTTGACGCCGATGGCCGACCGCAATATCTGCTGCATAATTTTTATGACGTTCCCAGCAACACTGGCGAATGGAATGAATTCAGCATTGCCGATGCGATCAATTCGTCTGTCAGCACACCACATGGATGCATGGTGGCCCTGGGGGCTGTCGGCGCATTCGCGGTTTCAAAAGATGACAGCGGTCTTGGCGGAAGTTACATCATCGATCCGGCAGCCGGAGCATACGCACCTCTGACCGACCGCGACGGTGCGGTGAATCTTCTCATAAGACTCTACGGTTCATATTCTGATCCCGAATCGGTTTCGGCAGAGCCGGAAGTCACATATAATGTCTATAGACTTCTGGAAAAAGAGAAAGATGATGCGCAGAAGTATGTGTCAGTAGCTACGTCGGTCACCTCCGATGATATCGTGCCTGATCAAGGATGGCCCGAACTCCCTTATGGAGATTATGTATATGCCGTCGAGGCGGTATACAGTGGAGAGGAGCCGGCGGAACCATGCTTTACAGACGTTCTTTCACGCTCTGCTGTAGAAAGTGTCAAGGGTATAGGTTTCTCGGTCATCCCGGCAGAAGGAGGAATAATCGTTATCAGCGAGACAAATCTTCGCATCGAGATTTTCACTACAGCCGGACTCAAGGTAAGAGATGTTGAAGTCAACGCCGGCGATACTAAGATTACGCTTGAACCGGGCATATATCTTGTCAGGGCGGGCGAATCGACAGCCAAGCTCACTGTGAAATGATACATTAGAGACAAAACTCATGACAAGAGGGGACGCGCCGGATGGTGCGTCCCCTCTTCTGCATACCCGCGACTTCCGGCAACAGATGTTTATCCTTGTGCGGGGATGTGCCACGATGTATTGCGTCAGTATGAAATTATATACAAATCTCTTAGGAAGAGATACTTCCTTTATGCAAAGTTAACAAATATTTTTGGATTT
>CAMWRV010000008.1 GCA_947176745.1 uncultured Muribaculaceae bacterium | reverse complement strand
TCAATGACCGCGAGGTGAGGGCGGTCTGGGATGACGAGAACAACTGCTGGTGGTTTTCGGCTACTGACGTGGTGCGCGCTATCAATGATGAGCCGGACTATACGAAGGCCGGCAACTATTGGCGTTGGCTTAAACGCAGGTTAGGGCATGGTGTTCAACTCGTGAGTGCCACTCACGGGTTCAAATTCAACAATCAACGAATATAATATACAAATGGATACAAACAACGACATATACCGTCGGATTCATTTCGCTGTAATGGCGATTGAGAGCGGAGCACGGAAACTGGGTATCTCTGGAAAGGAGATGCACGACCGATTGAGTAAACAAGGCTTAATCCACAACAGGCTTATAAAAAGGTATGAGGAACTTCATACGCAAAGCCTTGATTGGGTTGCCGATGACATTAGCGAGACACTTCTAAACTGGGAGGCCGGATTATGATAACACTTTATCACGGTTCATACATAGCTGTGCCATCGCCATTGGTGGGATTGGGCAGAAAGAAAGTAGACTTCGGACAGGGTTTCTACCTCACCAATCTGCATAATCAAGCAAAAGCGTGGGCTGAAACAATAGCGGAAAGAAAAGGCAGAAACACCAAGCCTATTGTATCGGCATATACGTTGGATTACTCATCGGTAAAAAACGGTGGTTTTCGTGTCAAGGTATTTGACTCATACGATCTCGAATGGCTTGAGTATGTGATAGACTGTCGGCGTGGAGGTGAGATGCAGAAACAGTATGATATAGTAGAGGGTGGTGTGGCAAACGATAACGTAATCGACACAGTTGAGGACTACGAAAACGGAATTATCACGGCTGAACAGGCACTTGGTCAGTTGCGTTATAAGAGAATAAATCATCAGATCTGCATACTCAATCAGGAGATAATAGACAAGTTTTTGACATTCAAAAATTCGGAGATTGTGCCGGAATAAATGGTTATAACGTATGAGAGACAATGTACTATGGCGTAAGCAAAGCCGAATAATAATGCTCTTGGCTGATACTCTGAAAATATCGCCGGAGCGCGCTCTTGACCTTTATTACAGCACAAAGGTATATGAGCAGATGACAGACCCGAAATATGGTCTGCAGCTCATGAGCGACGATTATATTCTTGAAGAATTGATAGCGGAACTGAGAGAGACGCAATGAAGAAAGAAATTTCAGTCCGTGAGCAAGACTCATGGACTGGGAAATTAGGCTACTCCCTAATGCCGTCTACGCGTATCGGCAGGCAAAAGTTACGTGGAACCTTCAGCTCGCCGTAGGCAATATTTGAATTTTGCCTGTAGAAAATAATAAAAGCGACTTAACTTAGTGGTGTTCACTTTGTTAAGTCGCTTTTGTGGTGCCCAGAACAGGACTCGAACCTGCACGCCTCGCAGCACTCGCACCTGAAACGAGCGCGTCTACCATTCCGCCACCTGGGCATTCTCTTTTTCTGTCGTGGCTGCGCCTCTCTCCTGAAGCCGCCTCCTTGTGTCGGGGTGAAAGGATTCGAACCTTCGACCCCCTGCTCCCAAAGCAGGTGCGCTAACCGGACTGCGCTACGCCCCGAAAGTTTTGCAAAGGTAAGGCTTTTTTTTGTCATATGCAAGCCTGTTGACGCTTTTTTGTCTTTTTTTATTTTATATCTACTCTTACCTGTGCGTCCGGGGATTCGATATCAGGAGGTGACGGCAACCGGCGACCTACGACCGTCAGACCTGCAACCGGCGACCGCGCAGGGTGGGGCGCGGTTCGGAAGCCGTCCCGGTGATGGGTCAGAGCATGTAGCCGGCGGCGCGGCAAAGGTTGCTGAGGCGGTCGTAGAAATCACTGCGAACGAGGAGGCGCGCGCCTTCGGCCTTGAAACAGTTCTTCGATATCTCGCTGTTGCCGGTTATGAATTCTATCAGTCCGGGTATTGAGGCGTTAAGCTCGACAAGAATGTACCGGGTATGGTCTTGTACCTGGCACTCGGTGCGGAGAGTGGCCTCGTCGAGCATCTCTTTCCATACGCCTTGCGGTTCGGGGCATATGGTCTTGCGGAAATTATTGATGTTGAGCATCGCCTCGTCAGCGTTCTTCGAGCCGCGTATGATGCTCTGCGCTGTTATCCTGAATCGGTGTCCCCCTATCTTGTGGCCTATTTTGGCGAGAAACGGCTCGTAGGGGGAGTTTTCGCCGAGCAGGGTGACTATCATGTTGTCGTCGTCAATGTCGACCGCGTCATCTTCATTCTCGATAGTGGCCGGAGTGTAGCTTTTGTCAAGGCCGAGGGCGTACCGGCCGAGAGGAGTGAAACGGAGATAGCGGATACCCTGCAGAGGTTCCTGTCGGGCCATGCGGGTATCGACTGCAAGTTCTATGATTCCTGTGGCGCACAGCAGCCGCAGGAATCCGGCGATGAACGGGAGCACGATGTCGTTCCACTGGTCGAAGTCGTTCGTGCGCAGAGTGTCGTATTGCGCTGCAGATTCTTTTCTAAGCGTATGTTTTCTCAAACTGTCGGGAGGGAAGAGCCCCGTGTAGGCCGCACCTACCGATACGAGGTCGTCAGAGCATCGGTATCGGAGTGTGAAATTCGACATGTCGAGCCATCCGGTCTTTGCGCCGGGGCGGATCAGGCTGACGACCAGCTTTGCTATCAGGGGAGCGCGGCTGTCGGAGGTCCATGACTTGTTGAAGCCTTTGTAGGCCGGCAGAAATGTCTGGAACGATGAGCCGGCCAGATCCGATGCGAGAGTATGCAGTGTGAACTTTGCGAAATCGCGCGCATCGGTGGGGTTTATCTCCTCGCGCCATGAGCGGTTGCTGAGCAAAGCCATGATGAAGGCTGCTCCGATGAGTTTGCGCCGGGATGGTATAATCCCGGAGTCATATTCCGGAAACTCCGGAGTATTCATTTTCTTCTCAATGGCGTTGAGCCTGGACTGCGGAACCGAGTCTGAGGAGCCGCAGAGCGGCGAGGCCGAGTCGAGAGCCGTCAGGAAGCGCAGGTCGGAGGGTATGTGTGCTTCATAGTTCTCAATGGTCAGTTTGCCGGCGTCTGCCGGAATTTCAGACACGTAGCGGGCCTCGACCGCTTCCTCCCCGAGAAAGACCGGGGCGGCCGCGCACCTTGTCATCTGTGGCAGAAACCAGATCGATTCCTTGGGTTCGAACCTTGAAGTCCACCTGTAATATGATTCGTCGGGCGTTGAGGCGACAGCCGGAAGCAGCATCGCTTCAGAAATAATGGACGTACCCCAGCCAGAGCCGGTGCCGGTGTATGGCATCCGGCCTAAGGCGGCGCGGATTTCGTCGCAGGTCACATGCTCCTCAGTGACAAGTCTCTTCCATATGTCAATAAATCCGGGGGCAACCGCGGCGGCGAGATTGCGTATGTTTTCGAGATCCTGCGCGAACGATATCAGCAGTGTGGAAATCTCCTCTTTCTTCATCCCCCAAGGTCCTGAATTTCTAAGATTATTGCACAGAGCGGTTATCTCGGGATCGGAATCTTCCGAAAACGATATGTCGGCCTGTAGCAGCAGCTTTTTCAGAGGCCGCAATGCCTGCTCAAGTTCAGGCTTGTTGAAGCGTCTGAGATCGTGCCCCCACACTTTGCTCCATTCCGGCTGGAGCAGGGAGAGGGTGGCCGAGGGGCGTACCGGGGTTTTTCCTTTGCCGGCGCTGATGACGTGATCGTCATCGGCGAACAGCGACTGAGGTATTTGTTTTTCTGACATACGGGTCTGTGAGAGTGAACGATTCTGACAATGGTCTTGTCTGAATATCAGGAGAGTATAAAGTCGATATCTTCTTCCGAGAGCTGCTTCGATGAAGCGGTGTCGGAAGATATGAGCTGGTTGAAGAGTTCGCTTTTCTGCCGCTGCAGAAGCTGGATCTTCTCTTCGATCGTGCCGACGGTGATTGTCGAGAACGCGTGTACGGTGGCTTTCTGGCCGATGCGGTGCAGACGGTTTATGGCCTGCTCCTCGGCGGCTTTGTTCCACCACGGCTCGAAGATGTAGACCGTGTCGGCGGCAGTAAGATTCAGACCGACGCCGCCTGTCTTGAGGGTCATCAGGAGCACCTTGCATTCAGGATCAGACTGGAATCTTCCGACGGTCTTTTTACGCGCCTCGGCAGAGGAGGAACCTGTCATGGTGGCGAACTGTATGCCGAGTTCGGCGAGCCTTGCTCCGGTCAGTTCAAGGCCGGCTATGTAATTGAAGAACACAAGGCATTTGTGTCCGTTGCCGACGGCGGAGGAAAGCGAATCGACGAGTTCGTCGATCTTGGGCGAACGCACGCGGCCGTCGGTCACGCTTTCGGGCACCGAGGCGATGCGCCGCAGCTCATTGAGAGCCTGAAGCATCACGAACTGCGCCTTGGCCACTCCCTCGCGGGCTATTGTTTCGCCGATCTCCTGACGGAATCCGATGCGGCGGTTCTCATACAGCTTCCGCTGGCTTTCCGACATCTCGACATATATGGTCTGGTCTATGCGGTCAGGCAGGTCGGAGAGCACCTCGCTCTTGACGCGTCTGAGCATGAAGGGGTATATCTTTCTGCGTAGCGCCTGCATCGCCGCCTCGTCGCCATCCTTCTGAATGGGACGCGTATAGAGTTCGTTGAAGCTGTCGAGCGAGCCGAACATGGTCGGGTTGAGGAAACGGAAGAGGGAGTATATCTCGGTCAGATTGTTTTCCATAGGAGTGCCCGAAAGGGCAAACCTGAGTCTGGCGTCGATCAGCGCGACAGCCTGCGAAATCTGCGAGGCCGTGTTCTTGATATTCTGCGACTCGTCGAGGATCGCGCACTCGAATCTTACGCCGCGCAGCTTCTCTATGTCATTGCGGACCACGGCGTATGTGGTCAGAATCAGGTCGCTGCCGAGACAGGTGTCAAGGTCGCGCTCTGTTCCGTAATAAGTTGATACCGACAGTTGCGGCGCAAAGCGTTTCAGCTCGTTATCCCAGTTGAAGAGGAGACTCCGGGGCATGATTACCAGCGACGGAGCTTCGGCCTTCGGGCAGACGGCGGAGAGCAGGGCGATGGCCTGCAGAGTCTTTCCGAGTCCCATGTCATCGGCCAGACAGCCGCCGAGGCCGTTTTGCGCCAGATAACCGAGCCACGCCACTCCGGCACGCTGATATGGGCGCAGGGTGGCGTTGACATTCACCCCTTCGGGCAAATTGTCGCCGATGCCGTTGAAACCGAGGAAAACCTCTCGCGCATGCCGTGCGAAATCACCCGACACCCTGTCCTGAATCAGACTCTCCAGCTCCGGCAGGTCGAAAAACGAGACTTTGACGCGGCCTTTCCCCGCGCTCCGGTTGAAGAGCCGCTGCAGACGCCCCATGTAGCGGCTGTCGAGAATGGCGCGGTTGCCGTCGGAAAGCTGCACATATCGCTTGCGCCTGAACTGCTCCAGGATGTCGGACAGCGAGAAAGTCTCCCCCTCGATAGTCACGTCGGCCTCCCCTTCGAGGAAATCGATTCCCGATGAAAGGTGCAGTCCGAGTTTCGGCATCGCGGCGGTTATGCGGTATTCCCGGAGTTTTTCCGATCCGAGAAGGCGGAACTCCGCCAGCACGTCATGCAGGTGGCTGATGAGAAACGGCGACGCCGTCTCAGCCGGAATGATGAAGAAATCACCGTCGCGGAACACCTCCCTGCCCGCTTTGGCCGACGGCGCGCTTTTGCGGATCATATTCGCAAGCCGGTCGGCAGAGTCGTCAAGAAGCACGTTTTCGATGTCGCGGACCATGATCCGGCCTGCGTCATCTACCGATGCCGCCCGGGTCAGCACGATTCCCGGCGGCAGCTCGTTGCCCGACGACTCAAGAGTCTGCGTCACCCGCAGATAGAGCGCGTTGTCGGCCGCCACCTTCTCAAGTACGATTGTCGGCAGCGACTTCTCTGTCGCGCCGGTAAAGATGGCCTGATGGCCGCCCCATTCGGGCGTGATGTTGGTGAAGCATGTCAGGAAGAGCGACAGATAAGGTTCCAGAAGCCTGCTCGCCACAGGCTCGAGCATAGAGCCGAGTTCCCTGAAGTTGTCGCCCACAGGGCGCACCTGATAAATCGTGTGCCCGTCGATCACCAGGCTGTCGGTCAGAAACACCGGTTTTTCGAGCGCGACGTCTCCGGTCATGAACACCACCGAAGGCATTACCGCGCCGTCGGCGGCAGGCTCAAGCCTGAGCAGGGGAGTGGCCAGACTGTCGGAAAGTTCCAGCGGCAATCCGTCGGGGCCGGTCGTGCGGTCATGGCCGCAGACCATGTCGACAAGATGCGGGTTCTCCCATATGTCGGCCTCGGCCCCGGCATTCTTCCCCCAGCCATTTATTGCGCCGAACGGATCATTTGTGGCGCGTCTGATCTCGCGAATGAGTCTTCTGTCGGCTTCGGGCAGCGTGTCGGTATCGCCGGGAATGTGCGACACGCCGAGCATCGGATGCCCGGACGTGCGCGATACAGTAATCGAGAACATCGGGCGAGAGGCCGCGTTCCCGGCTCCCTTAGCCGACGGAATGGGACGCAGGCTCTGTATTTTCTTGAGATCAAGCATATGCGGTCTTGGATTCAGGGATGTGTCTCCTCTCGCAGGAGTGAATAATAACGGTCGAGCACGTCATGGGCGGCAGTGAACGACGACTGCTCGTTGTTGAGCACGCGGGCCTCCTTGCGCTCAAGCAGGGCGCGGATCTCCGGACGCCGGTAGAAGTCGTTGCGAAGCTGCTCGTTGATCGTCTCCAGCATCCAGTATTTGGCCTGTTCGTTGCGCTTCTGTTCGAAATAACCGGTCTTGCGCACGTAGTCGAAATAGCGGTCGATCATGTCCCAGACCTTATCGACATTCAGCTCGAAATATCCCGAATATGTCACCACCTCGGGCACCCACTTGCTCGGTGTCGGCGGGAAGAGATGGAGTGCGTTGCGGAACTGCGCGGCAGCCAGATTGGCGCGTTCGATGTTGTCGCCGTCAGCCTTGTTGATGGCTATTCCGTCGGCCATCTCCATGATGCCGCGCTTTATGCCCTGAAGCTCGTCGCCTGTGCCGGCAAGCTGTATTAGCAGGAAGAAATCGACCATCGAGTGTACGGCAGTCTCCGACTGGCCGACGCCTACGGTCTCGACGAAAATATTGTTGTAGCCGGCGGCCTCGCAGAGCACGATCGTCTCGCGGGTCTTCCGGGCCACCCCGCCGAGCGAGCCGGCGGAGGGGGAGGGGCGAATGAACGCCGAGGGATGCTGCGAAAGCTTCTCCATGCGGGTCTTGTCGCCGAGAATCGAGCCCTGCGTGCGCTCGCTCGAAGGGTCTATGGCGAGCACGGCGAGCTTGCCGCCGTCGCGCAGCACGTGGAGTCCGAAGACGTCGATCGATGTAGACTTGCCGGCTCCCGGCACGCCTGTTATGCCTATCCGTCGGGAGTTTCCCGAATAGGGGAGACACTTCTCGATCACCTCCTGCGCGAGCTGGCGGTGGGCGTCGGCGGTCGACTCGACGAGAGTCACCGCCTGTCCGAGCACCGATACATTACCTTTGAGAATACCCTCCACATAGTCAGACGCTGTGAGGCTGGGGCGGCGTGCGCGCACGCGGCGGTAGGGGTTGACGCAAGGCTGCGAGGTGACACCCGAGTTCACCTGCAGGCCTTTGTATTCCTTGTCGTTTTCAGGATGATTCATGATATTTGGTCAGATGTAGTTCATGATATTGTGACGCCGGAAGCTCCGGCTGCATAAGTTTTTATTTCATTCCCGCCACCGGTATCTGCAGGTGCGGGTGCGCCGGATCGTCCGTTATGATTTCCACCGGAATCCTGAACGGCCCCGACGGCAGCCGGGCCGGGTCGATCTCGACGTTGACTTTTATCGTCTTCCCCGGTTTTACGGTCACAGACGCGGCCTTCCCTCCCGGTTCAGGAGTGGTGGAGAAAGGCTTGCCGAACCTGATGGCGTCGGAATTGCTGTAGAGACGCAGAATGCCGAGCGGGCCTTTCCCGGCGTTGGTTATTGTCACGACAGACTTTATGGGGCGGCTGTCTCCCTGAAGACCCTGCATGTCGCCGAGGTCGATTATGTCGGGAGCCGGCTCGCACACCGGATTGGCCCCCTTCTGCTTCAGAAGCAGATAATCCGGATCGGGCAATACGAACGCCCGGAAACCGACCGTGACAGGAGATGCGTCGGACGCCGGATCGGCCTTGAACTCCACAGGAATGTCCACGTGCCCGTAGACACCGTGGCGGCGCGAGTCGAACCCGAGGCTGTAAGTCACTATATCGCCTGGGCCGGCCTTTGATTTCGACGGCTTTACCACCAGCCCCGGCGAAGCCGAGCGCACGGATGGCGAGATCGAGTCGAGCGGCATGGAGTAAGCGTTGAAAAAGAAGACAGGCGACTTCCCGAAAGTCACCTCTCCGGCATTGATCACCGCGTCGGTGAGACGCATCTCGCCGGCATCGACCGGAAAGAGCGTGGCAAGCGACTCGGGGGTGCCGAGCACATTGCCTGTGATGCGTATCGAATAGCGGTCGCCGTTGGAGAGGCGCACCTTGACGCTCTTGTCGAACTTTCCGGGGCGCATGTGAGGATCGTAGGTGTACGACACCACCGCCGTGTCGCCCGGTGCCACCGGAGCGTCGGAAAACTCCGCGCTCGTGCATCCGCAGCTCGGTTTGACGCTGAACACCGACACCGTGTCAGGGCCGAGGTTGACAAACCGCGAACTGCCCGTTTTCGGGCCGGCCTGTTCCTTCATCAGCCCGAAGTCGAAATCTCGGTCGATCCATCTGATCGAGGCCACCGGCACCGGATCGGCAGCCGCAGCCAGCGCAGCCGCGGCACAGAGCGCGGCCAGTACACTTCTCTTCATCGTGGCGTGTGGATCAGTTGGAGTTGACTGTGCCAGATATCTTCAGGCGCACTTTCTTCTGCTTGCCGTTGGTGCGGACGGTCACGACCTTGTCGAACGCTCCGGGGCGGTAAAGAGGGTTGAAAGTCACCTTTATCTTCCCCTTCTTGCCGGGAGCTATCGGAGCCGTCGGATACTCCGGCACGGTGCATCCGCAGTCGGCCGATGCGTCGACGATCACCAGATTGGCGTCACCCTCGTTGGTGAATTCGAACGTGTGCGACACCTTGCCCCCCCTCTCGGGGATCGTGCCGAAACTGTAGGCCGTCTGGTCGAACTTCGCCACAGCCTGTTTCTTCTTTGCCTCCGCGCCGATAGCCACGGCCACAAGAGCGACAAGAAGCATGGTCAATATCTTTCTCATATGCGTTTTGTTTGGATGGTCCGACAGGCTGCCGTCCGCGTGGAGGGAGCTGTCATATAATATAACGTCAAAGATAATAAAAATTTCCCGCACGCGCGAGGCTGACTTCAAATTTGCATCTAAATATCAGGCAAAACAGCAGCCCGAGGCGTTAACTATTTTCGCAGAAGCGGGGCATAATGAGTTTTTTTTATTATTTTTGCGCAAATTTTGTTATTATAGGTGACAAACCGTTCCGCACGCGACATGCTGAAACAGCCGCGCAAGGCGGGCGGGTGAAATATAATGCCTATCAAACCAAAGACAGACGAGTGAAGAATTTAGTGATAGTCGAGTCTCCGGCAAAGGCGAAGACGATAGAGAAATTTTTAGGCCCGGACTTCAAGGTCATGTCCAGTTTCGGCCATATACGTGACTTGCAGAAGAAGGGCATGAGCGTGGATGTGGAGGGAGACTTCACGCCGAAATATGAGATTCCCGCCGACAAGAAAGACCTTGTCAGGAAACTCAAGGCCGCGGCAAAGGAGGCAGACACCGTGTGGCTGGCTTCCGATGAAGACCGCGAGGGAGAAGCCATAGCCTGGCATCTGTATGAAGTTCTCGGACTTGAGCCGGAGAGGTCGCACCGCATCGTGTTCCACGAGATCACGAAGCCGGCCATACTCAACGCCATAGCCAACCCCCGCGGCATCGACATCGACCGCGTCAACGCCCAGCAGGCGCGCCGCGTGCTCGACCGCATCGTCGGCTTCGAGCTCAGCCCCGTGCTCTGGAAGAAGATCAAGCCCGCCCTCTCGGCAGGGCGCGTGCAGAGCGTGGCGCTCCGGCTCGTGTGCGAGCGCGAGAAAGAGGTCGCTGCCTTCACCCCCGAGTCGTTCTACAGGCTCAACGCGCAGTTCGCCACCGCCGACGGCTCGCGTCTCAAGGCGGAATGCCCGCGCCGATTCGGCGCCGAGGCCGACGCCCGGGCGTTTCTCGACGCCTGCGCCTCGGCGCGTTTCACAGTGGCCGACGTGACGCGCAAGCCCACCAGCCGCAAGCCCGCGCCCCCCTTCACCACATCCACACTCCAGCAGGAAGCCGGCCGCAAGCTCGGCTTCTCGGTCAACACCACAATGCGCGTGGCCCAGAAGCTCTATGAGGAGGGACACATCACCTACATGCGAACCGACTCGACCAACCTCTCCGAGCTCGCGCTCCGCGACATCGCCGCCGAGATCACCGGCGCATACGGAGAGAGCTACCTTGACGTGCGCCGCTATCACACCAGTTCGAAGGGAGCGCAGGAGGCACACGAGGCCATCCGCCCCACATATGTCAGCAAACGCGCCATCGAGGGCTCGCCGCAGGAACAGAAACTCTACGGCCTGATCTGGAAACGCGCCGTCGCGTCGCAGATGAGTGAGGCGCGTCTCGAGAAGACCGGCATCGACATAGCAGTCAGCGGCAGCGCCGACATATTCCGCGCCACAGGCGAGACGCTTGTGTTCGAGGGCTTCATGAAAGTCTACGGCGCCAACGTCGACAACGACGGCGCGTCGATGGAGGTAGACGGCACGCTTCTGCCGCCGCTCACCCCCGGCGACACACTCGACATGCAGGAGGCCACCGCCACCGAGCGGTTCACGCTGGCACCGGCGCGCTACACCGAGGCCACACTCGTGCGTAAGATGGAGGAACTCGGCATCGGACGCCCGTCGACCTACGCCCCGACCATATCGACCCTTCAGAGCCGCGACTACATCATCCACGGCGAAGGGGAGGGCACACCCCGCGACTATCGCGTGCTGACCCTCTCGGCAGGCCGCGTAGCCGAGAGCGTACAGAGCGAGCGGCACGGCTCCACCCGCGGGAAGCTTGTGCCGACCGACGTCGGCATGGTGGTCAACGAATTCCTGACCGAACATTTCCCCGACATACTCGACTACGGCTTCACCGCCCGCGTCGAAGAGAAATTCGACGATATAGCCGAGGGGAAACTCCCGTGGCAGACAGAACTCAAGGACTTCTACGGAGGCTTCCATCCCTTTATCGAGAAGGTAGGCTCGATGCGTATGGAACACAAGGTGGGCGAGCGGGTGCTCGGCACAGATCCGGCCACAGGCCGCCGCGTGTCGGTCAAGATAGGCCGCTTCGGCCCGGTGGTGCAGATCGGCGAGGTCAGCGACGAGGAGAAGCCGCAGTTCGCGAGCCTCAACGAAGGCCAGAGCCTGCAGACCATCACCCTTGAGGAGGCGCTGCGCCTTTTCGAGCTTCCCCGCAAGGTGGGAGAATACGAGGGTCATGAGATCACGGCTGCCATAGGGCGTTTCGGGCCCTATATCCGTCATGCCGGATCGTTCGTGTCGATACCCAAGGATCTCGCCCCGCAGACCATCACCGCAGAAGAGGCGGTGGCGCTCATCGAGAAGAAGCGTGAAGAGGAGGCCAACCGTCTCATCCGCACGTTCGACGGGCTGCCCGGAGTCGAAGTGCTCCGCGGACGCTTCGGACCCTACATAGCCTATAAGAAAAAGGGTGCGAAGAAAGCGGTCAACTACAAGATACCGAAAGGCACAGATCCGGAGTCGCTGACAGCCGATGATGTCAAGGCACTCATGGAGGCGCAGGACGCCGCGCCTAAGAAAAAGACACGGGCGAAAAAATAATCCGCACCGCAGCAAACGTATAACGCTGAAAATAAAAATAGAGGAGGGACAGGCAAACCCTCCTCTGTTTTGTTATAACTGTGAGGCATAAGAAAGTAAGTGTCGGCGGCGGTTGCGTTGCCGTCACAACGATTCCACACAGACTATGGACGCACACAGACATGACAGAGGAAAATCTCATGAAAGAGATGACAAGGCCGCCGCCCGCCGGACTCCGGCGCCGCTCCGGGCGTTATGGTGCGTCGGTGCGGCAGTCGCGCTCCTTCTGCTCCTCTCTGTCAGTCTTCTTGTCGGCCTCACCATGTGGCTGACCCCTCACAGGCTTGCCCGCATTGTGAGCGAGGAGGCCTCGGGGCGGCTCTGCGCCGACGTCAGCGTGTCAGACATCGACTACACGTTATGGAGCACATTCCCGCGACTGCAGATACGCGCAGACTCGCTATACGTGCGCAGCCGCACGCTCGACCGTCTGCCCGCCTCTGCGCGCCGCTCCCTGCCCGCCGGCGCCGACTTCCTTCTCTCCGCACGCGGCGTCCGCGGCGGTATCGATCTGCCCGCGCTGCTGCGGGGCCGGTTCCGGCTCGGCGACGTCTCCGCCGACACCCTCCGCGTCAATCTTGTGGCGGTCAGCGACACTCTCTGCAACTATGACATAGTGCGTGGCTCGGGCAACGGAGAAGTGCCATACTTCAGCATCGACAGCCTCGGCATATCCGGGGGCGGCTCCATACGATACAGAAGTCTCCCCTCCGCCACCGACGCCACAGTCCGTCTCAGCGGCCTGAGGCTCGTTCCGCGAGGCCGTCGCGACGAATACGCACTCTCGCTGTCGGGGCGTGCCACTGCCGAAAGCGGAGGCCTGACCGTCATACGCGATTTTCCGTTCGGCCTCGACGGCGACGTGCATTTGCGTTTCCGTCCCTTCGGCGTTTCGACCGACGGCTACAGGGTGAGCCTCGGCGAGGTGAGAGGTCGCGTCTCGGCTGATCTTGAATTAGGAGGTGCGGCGAGGCTCAACGGGCTGACATGCCGTGTCGAGGGCTTCACCATGCGCGATCTGATGCAGTTTCTTCCGCCCGGCGACTATCCTGTGCTCAGTCGCATAAACGCCGATCTGACACTCGACGCCAGCGCACGGCTTCTGACTCCCTACTCCTTTTCGTCGCTGTGGCTGCCGTCGGCTGAGATACTGCTCGATGTTCCCGACGGCGAGGTGTCGTACACTATGTCGGACGGCGCGAGATATACCGCCCGGCAGGTCGGACTCTCCGGACGTCTGCTTTTCGACGGTCGGCATCCCGACCGGTCATATGTCGACATACCGCGATTTCATGTCTCATTCTCCGGAGCGGATGCCGATATGGAGGCCCGCATCACCGGTCTGACAGGTGATCCTGTCGTCAGTGCCCGTATCGAGGGAAAAGGAGATCTGTCACCGCTGTCGCGCACCCTTGCGTGGCTGCGTCCGTATGCGGCGGAGGGAAAGCTGTCGGTCGACGCCGGTCTTCGCTTCCGGCTTCACGACGATGTGGCCGAGAGCACGCTACTCGACCTCAGGGCCGGATCGGAGAGACTGCGCTTCAACTACGGGTCGTGCCGTATCGACGTGCGGGGATTCAGGGCCGCGACCGACGACCGTTACGCCGGGGCACTGACCGCCGGGGCACTCGCCGACAACGTTCCAGTCGACCTGCATGCCCGGGCGGAGGCCGTTCGGCTGTCGGACGCACGCGATTCGCTTACAATGGAAGCGGCGCGGCTTCGCCTTGACGGGCATCTCGGTCCGCGGGGCGCGGACAATGTGGCTCGTTCGGTCACCACGAAGCTCCGCAGCGGAGCAGTCTCGTTCCGTACACCAGGAGTGCGCGTCATGCTCGACAGCCTCTCGCTCGGCTTCACGGCACTCCGTATGGACACCCTGCTGCGCGCTGCTCCTTTCACAATGCCCGGAAGCTGGCTGAGCGACGCCCGCACACTCTCGTTCGCGCCGCATACCCCCGCGTTCCTGCGCGTGAAGCTGCCCGACACGCTCCGGACGCTCATGTCGCAGTGGCGCGTCCGGCTCGACGCAGGTCTCGGCGAGGCTTCGGTGCGACTGCCAGGTTTCCCGGCGGAGAATTCGATATCAGGTCTCGACCTGACGGCATCGTTCGACTCGATCAGTCTGCGACATGTGGCGTTCGGTTCGGGCGATACACGGGGAGCACTGTCGGCGCGGGTGCGCAATCTCAGACAGTTCCTCAATTCTCCGGTTCCGGCTCCGCTCGATGTCAGACTCGACCTGTGCCTCGACACCGTGCAGATCAACCAGCTTGCGCGTGCCTACACGGCGGGGCATCCCAGCTCGGCGATAGCGCGTGGCGACAAGGCTGGCATGGCCGAAGGTGTCGACACGGTCTCCATGCTCATTCCCCGCAATCTCCGAGCCAGCATAGCTGTGAGCGCCATGCAGACACGCTATATCAACCTCCATCTCTATGACCTCATGACGCGTGTGCGTGTGGCCGACGGGTGCGCCGACATCGACACGCTCCATATCTCGTCAGACTTCGGCGCGGCCTCGATGCGCTACACCTACGACACCTCCGACATGCAGGCGATGAACATGGCGGCCTCGGTCAATGTCGAGAAGATCAACGTGGTGCGTTTCTTTCAGAACTTCCACCGGCTTCTCGAGATGATGCCCGAGATGAAGAACCTCTCGGGCGAGATCAGCGCGCAAGCCTCGGCCCGCGCGCTGATGTTTCCGAGCATGTATCTCAACATCCCCTCGGCCGTGGCCGATGTGGAGGTGCGCGGACTCGGGCTGCGGCTTAAGCAGACCGCGTTCGTGCGCCACGTGACCCGGATGCTCATGCTTCCGGGCGACGGAGCGCTCGCGATCGACAGCATCGGCATACGCGCCGGAGTGCATGCGAATCTCCTTGAGGTATATCCGTTTACAGTCGATCTTGACAGCTATCATCTCACCGCAGGCGGTCTCAACAACTTCAACGGCGACATGTACTACCATATCGGCGTGGACCGCTGGCCTCTGCGCATACCGTTCGGCATCAACATAAAAGGCCATTACCGCCATCCGGTCCTGCGTTTCGGCGGCAAGGACTGGCATGACGGCAATGGCACTGCGATCACTTCGGGAGTGATGGATTACAATAAGCTCAACATTATCCGTGAGACGCGCCGCTATATGGGAGAGTTTGTACACACGGCGGCCTCATACGAAGGAGATTAGCCCACGGTCGCGCCCGGACGGACGTCGGCAGAGGGGGAGATGACGGTCAGGGTTCCGTCGGGGTTTACAGCCGAGAGGATCATGCCCTGCGACTCAATGCCCATCATCTTTCGCGGCGCGAAGTTTGCTATGAAGCATACTTCCTTGCCGACAAGCACCGATGGATCCTCATAGCTCTGCGCGATACCGCTGAGGATGGTGCGTTTCTCCATTCCGTCGTCGATGAGGAACTGCAGGAGTTTCTTCGACTTCTTCACCTTCACGCACTCAAGCACCCTGCCCACGCGGATATCGACTTTCTCGAAATCTTCATAGGCGCAGTCGGCCTTGACAGGTTCGGGCTGCCAGCCCTTGAGGTCATTCTCCTTCTTGGTGTCGAGAAGCCGGTTTACCTGAGCCTGGATCGCGTCATCCTCGATCTTCTCGAAGAGCAGCACGGGCTGACCGATCCGGGAGCCTTCGGCCACTGTGCCGGGCTTGCCGATCATATCCCACGAGAGCTGTCCGAGGCCGAGCATCGATGCGAGTTTCTCGCTCATGAATGGGAGGAAGGGTCCGAACGCCACCGCGAGGTCGGCGCAGATGCGCAGCGCGGCGTTGAGGATTGCGCCGGTGCGCGCCATGTCGGTCTTGGCCACTTTCCAGGGTTCGGTCTCCTGGAGGTATCGGTTTCCGGCTCGGGCCATGTCCATGGCGAGCTTCAGGGCCTCGCGGAAGTGGAACCCTTCGAGCGACTCGGTGATCTTCTCCTTGAGAGCTGCGATCTCGGCAAACACTGCCTCTTCCGCTTCGCCGGGCGCGGCCTGGGGCACGACGCCGTCGAAATACTTGTGGGTCAGCACTACGGCGCGGTTGACGAAGTTGCCGAGAATGGCCACCAGCTCGCTGTTGTTGCGCTGCTGGAAGTCTGCCCATGTGAAGTCGTTGTCTTTTGTCTCGGGCGCGTTGGCAGTCAGAACGTAGCGGAGCACATCCTGCTTGCCGGGGAAGTCGCGCAGATACTCGTGAAGCCATACGGCCCAGTTGCGCGAGGTCGATATCTTGTTGCCCTCGAGGTTGAGGAACTCGTTGGCGGGTACGTTGTCGGGGAGGTTGTATGATCCGTCGGCCATGAGCATCGAGGGGAACACGATGCAGTGGAACACGATGTTGTCCTTTCCGATGAAATGGAGCATGCGGGTCTCGGAGTCCTTCCACCACTTGGTGTAATCGTCGCCCACGAGGTCGATGGTGTTTGAGATGTAACCGATCGGGGCGTCAAACCAGACATATAGCACCTTTCCGTCGGCGCCCTCCACGGGCACGGGGATTCCCCAGTCGAGGTCGCGGCTCACGGCGCGGGGCTGCAGCCCCATGTCGAGCCATGACTTGCACTGGCCGTAGACGTTGGTCTTCCACTCTCGGTGTCCTTCGAGAATCCACTTCTCGAGTTCGGGCTGCCACTTGTCGAGCGGCAGATAATAATGCTTTGTCTCGCGCATCACGGGCACAGAGCCTGTGATGGCCGATTTCGGGTCGATCAGGTCGGTGGCGTTGAGCGAGGTGCCGCACGCCTCGCACTGGTCGCCATATGCTCCCTCGGCTCCGCAGTGGGGGCACTTGCCTGTCACATATCGGTCGGCGAGAAACTGGCCGGCCTCCTCGTCATAGAGCTGCATCGAGGTTTTCTCGACAAACTCCCCCTTGTCGTAGAGGCGACGGAAGAAATCCGATGCGACGCGGCGGTGTGTCTCCGAGGTGGTGCGGCCGTAGACGTCGAATGAAATGCCGAACTCTTCGAAAGAGTCCTTGATTATCTTATGGTATCGGTCCACTATATCCTGAGGGGTCACGCCCTCGTTGCGGGCCTTGATCGTGATGGGCACACCATGCTCGTCGCTGCCGCCGATCAACAGGACTTCGCGGCCCTGCATGCGCATATAGCGGGCATAGATGTCTGCGGGGACATAGACTCCGGCGAGGTGGCCGATATGGACCGGGCCGTTGGCGTAGGGGAGAGCCGTGGTAATCAGAGTGCGTTTGAAGCTCATATCCGGAAAAATTTAAAAACAGTTTCTTGTTGGAAAACAGTTTCTTGTTATAACTCGGGTAAAAAAGAAAGAAGCCGGGGGAACCTTTCGGTCTCTCCGGCTTCCTGTCGGGGTGAGGCGACTCGAACGCCCGACCTCTACGTCCCGAACGTAGCGCGCTAACCAACTGTGCTACACCCCGATTTTTCTTTGCGACTGCAAAGATAGCAATAATTTTCCGAAAAACCTCTTTTAGACGATAAAAAAATAAAAAAATATTCTGAAACGGGTGTTTTCAAGGGGGAGAGTGGCCTTCTCATCGGTCGTATAACCCGCTGCACTCCCTATTTAACCCGCTGCACTCCCTATTTAACTTGAAGAATTTCCTCGAAAATACGTCGCCCCCGCATTAACATTCTTTGTGGGATGTGGTCTTAAATCCTGTCTGAGCGTGGGGGCGTGGGAAGTAAAAATAAAAAAAGGATGGTCCCTTTGCCGAAATCACTTCGCTGCCGGGCACACCCTTTCAAACCTACTAACTTTTAATCAAATATTAATCTAAATCTAAATAAACTCATGAAAACTTCAAAATGATATGTGTCAGATCCTGGTGATGGCTATCGCGGCACCGCCGCCGTCGGCGAGTCGGAGAGGTATTCTCGATGCCGAGTCAACCTCGATTTCGGCGATCTCCACCGGATAGGGGTTCTCTTTCCACGACGCGCCCTTGCCGTCGGTGTATACAGTGGCCTTGTAGCGCTGTCCCTTGGGGAGGAAAGAGCAGTCGAGCTCGGTGTCGCGGCCGTTCGAAGCGGTTATCGCTCCGACATACCAGTTGTCGGCGTCGCGTTCCTTGCGTACAATTGTCACGTATTCACCGATCTTGGCCTCGGGAACGAGGGTCTTGTCCCAGTTTGTGGGGCATGTGCGGATGAATTCGAATTCGGGGCGTCCGGCATAGTTCTCGATCTGGTCGCTCGACATGACGAGCGGACTGTAGATCACCACCGCGAGGGCGAGCTGCTTGGCCACGGTGGTGTTTGGCCGTGTGCCGGGCTGAGCCTTATTGGTGAAATTGAATGTGCCGGGAGTGAAGTCCATCGGTCCGGCGAGGCCCCGGGTAAAGGGGAGCACGCAGGTGTGTTCAGGCGGGTTTCCGCCGTCAGGACTCCAGGCGTCATACTCCTGGCCGCGCATACCCTCCTGTGTCATCAGGTTGGGATATGTGCGCTGCAGGCCCGTGGGCATGACAGGTTCATGATTGTCGATCACAATGTGATGCTTAGCAGCGTTTTCGATCACTTTGCGATAGTGGCGCACGCCATATTGGCTGCCATGCAGTTCCTTGCCGTCAAGCAGAAGGTTCACGTAACCGGTCTTCACACAGTTCACTCCGAGTCTTTCGTAGAGTGAGAAAGCGTCTTCCATTTGTTTTTCATAATTTTGGGCGGCACCGCCGGTTTCGTGGTGACCTATAAGGCTGACGCCTTTGAGGCGTGCGTATTCTGTGATTTCCTCGAGATCGAAGTCAGGGTAGGCCTCGGTGAACGAGAACTTGTCGCCGTTGGCGCTCCAGTCGCCGTCCCAGCCCTTGTTCCAGCCTTCTACGAGCACTCCGTCATAGCCATTTTCGGCCGCGAAGTCTATATAGCGTTTGGTGTTATCGGTGGTCGCGCCATGTTTCGGCCCCTGTTCCCAGGTATAGTCTTTCATGTGCATTCCCCACCAGATTCCTATGTATCGTCCGGGCTTGCACCACGACGGATCCTCGATCGCGCAGGGTTCGTTGAGATTGAGCATCAGCCGCGAGAGCATCAGTCCGCCGGGATTCTCGGCCATGATCAGCGTTCTCCAGGGCGACTGCACCGGGGTCTCGGTCACGACCTTCTCACCGGTGGAGAGGGGGGTGAGGTATGTGCGGAGTCGTGTCGATCCGCCGACGGGCGTGAGATTCATTGACGCATAGTCGGTGAGGTTCGCTTCATGCAGGGCGAGATACAGACTGTCTTTGATCTTCATGGTCAGCGGCGAGCACACGGTGTCGAGCCGGCTGATCGGAGAAGTCTCGTAAAGATGCTCGTAATATTCGTGGTTCCATGGAATGGACCATGCCACACCATCCTCAGCTATTGCGAACTCGGTGTTCTCGTCGATGACAGTCACCTTTGTGAGGTTCTGCTGTTCGGGAATCTCATAGCGGAATCCGACACCGTCGTCGAAAACGCGGAACACTACGAAGAACTCCTTGGGAGAGTCACCCTGTTCGGTCACGGCGACGCGCATCTCGTTGTAATTGTTTCGCACGTCGCGCTCCTCGCCCCAGGGCTGAGTCCATGTCTCGTCGAACGACGAGTGGGAGATGTCGTTGATGCGGGAATTCTCGCCGATGCTTCCCTCAAGCATACGGATGGCAAGATATGAAGTATCGACAACAGCCTCTCCGGCACGGTCGACAGTGTAGAAAAGTCTGCCCTCTTTAGTGCCGATGTTCACTCCGATCTTTCCGTCGGGAGACACCGCGCGGGTGGTGGCCGACGACTTGAGGCAGCTTTGCAGCATCGGTGTCGTGGCTGCTGCGGCGGCAGTCAGGCAGATTGCGATTGTAGTGGTCGATTTTTTCATGATGTGACAGATTTGAAGACTTGACTCAAGACCGGTGCTTTATAATATGTCCGGCTGATTATTTGCGGAAACTTCGGAAAAGGATAAGAGTTTCCGCCGGTTTCCGGATGCAAAATTATGATGCGCTTTCCGTATTGCCTACTGATACAGTCAAGATATAACGCCAAAAGAAGAAATATAATATCTAACGCTCAGTATGCCAATGAATAATATATTTTGCGATGTGGCGAAAATATAATACTTCTCAGCGGCGAATATCGGGTCTCAGACAAGGCATGCGGCTCTATCTCGACCTGATTTTCATAATTTCGGCCTCGAAGCGGTCATTTGGAACGAGCGCGCGGTTCTTCGCCTTGGTCTTGTAGGTGTTGACCGTATTGACCGAATAGTTCAGGAAGAGGGCGATGTTGGCGGGATCGGTGATGCCGAGACGTATCAGGGCGAAGATCCGCATCTCAGAAGTCAGCGAGTGGCCGTTGGATTCGGCGTTCTTCGTGTCATCAGCCGGGAACAGTTTCTTATACTCCTCGACAAAATCAGGGAACAGTCTCAGAAATATCCGGTCGAACTCCTCGTGCATGCTCTCCTTCTCCTTGCGTATGTCACCCTGACGGAGCGATTTGCGAAGATCGTCATACTGGCGTGCCATCAGCTTGCGGTCAACCACGTTATACAGAGACTCAAGTTTCCTGATATACTCGGCCTGGACATAGAAGCCATAACCGATATATTCATCCTTGATCTTGTTGCTCTCGCGTAGACGGTCAATCAGGTCTTTAAGTTCGGAGTTCTTCTGTTCGATCTCGAGGTTGCGGAGTTCAGTCTCTTTCCTTGCCGATCGCACGGTGCGGAGCTGCTTTATAATGAAAATGACCGCACCGGCAAACAGCAGAACGAGAATCACCATCACCACAGTCGAGACGAGCAGGCCGTGGCGGTTCTTGTCGACCTTCATGAACCGGGCTTTCTCGACAAGCGGCAGAATGCTCATGATCTGAAACTTACGGTTTCGTGCGTTGTAGAAATCGGCGTCCTCCTTGGCGAGGTCGATATATCGGTATGCCCTGTCGACATCTCCGCGCTCGAACATGAGGCGTCCGAGGTCGAGTTTGGATACAGTCTCGCGCTTCGCCGACTTGACATCAAGAATTGCCGATTTCGTCTTATAGAAAAGAAACTTCTCCATGTCACCTCCCTGTGCATAGAAGTCTCCGAGAATAGAGGCAAGCATCGCCTTGATATCCACACTTACATCCGTTCTCTCCAGAAGCCGCTTGAACACAGGCACTTTCTCGGCAGGTCGCAGCCCCTTGCGCGGACTGAACGCCATGGCATACTGGTAATGGTATGAATCAGGGGCCGCCACAGCCATTACCGAGTCGCAATACTGTCCGGACATGCGGGCGTACTTGTCGGAGAAATCGGCCACGGAGTAGTTGCTGAGATCAGAGAAAAGTCTGATACACAGGTAATAGAAATTGATTTTCTGGGCATCGGATGCTTCTGAGAGGTCAATATGGTTGACAATGTCGACCGCGTCGGTGAAGCTGCCACCCGAAAGATATGTGAAAATGAGGTCGGATTTAGCCTGGACTATATCGTCGGCTATCCCGCTTCTGCAAGCCAATTCATATTCTCTTGTAGCGTAATTAAGAGCCGAATCTCCCTGAAAACTGCCGTATTCGGAGAAGATGTCGTGGCAGGCGGCGGCGCGGGCAGACAGGTTGTCGTGCGGAATCCGCGCCGCCACATTCTTCAGACTGTCGATGCGGTATTCGCGTGTCACATAATAGGTGTCGCGCCGGTCGAGCACATCGTCGAGTTTACGGAGTATCGAGTCGGATGGCGACATTCTGGCCGCGCCGGCAGAGACCGGAAAGCATGAAAAGAGGGCAGTCAGTAATAAAACTGTGAAAGTGAAATGTTTGAATGTAAGCATAATAAATGATTGTCGTCAATAGGGTAAGGAGTATACGGGGGCGAACAAGAGCCCCTCATTTTAAAAACTCAGAAAGCCGCGACTTTTGCAGTGCGGCTTCCGTCGGAGATGATATAAAGGCCGTTGCCGGGAAGAATGAGAGAAACCGGGCTTCCCGATGCAACGGCAGAAGCGGCCACCTGTCCGTCAGGATAAAACGCGGTCAGGACATCGCCATTGCTCATGCCAGTGGCCGTGACCGTATTGCCGCTGACGGTCAGAGAGATGGAAGGGGAATCGTCTGAAAGATTGCATACGCCCGAATCATCTCCGGAAAGAGAGAACCGTGCCGAGCCGTTTCCGATGGCGGGTTCCGTGCAGTTCTCGGCCGATACCTTTTCATACGATCCGTCGCCGACAGCCGACGGATCGACATAGAGCGCCCACTCGTTGTCGGCGACACCGTCGACGTGCAGATTCTTGATCTTCAGACCGGTGACGGGTTTCCCCGAATTGCTTGAGATTCCGAAGGCACGGTATCCTGAATCGAGGATGTCGATATCGGAGAACTCCACATTGCTGACCTCGATGAAATATCCTCCCCGCACATGCACAGCCGGGCATGCCGCTCCCCAGAAGCCGCCGTGCTGTCCCGGCGTGCCACCCTTGATGCCGGCTCGTTCCACAGTTACCTGCGACACCGAAGTGACACCCTCGAAGCCGGTGCCCTGAAATTCACCGGTGACATGCAGTCCCTCCTCCATCGGGTCGGCGATATAGAGATGGCGCGCGGAGTTCGACCTGCCGCCATACAGGGCGCAACTCGAAGCGCGCCAGTTGTTTTCAGCCGTATTATACTCATATATATTGTCGGCGGCCACATTGCCCGTGCTCCACACGGCCATGTCGTCATCGCCGTTGTTGCGGAAACTGCAATGCGCTACCCGCGCTCCCGTCGTGCCGGAGCAGAGGTTGAAACCGTCGGCATAATTGTTGCGGAAGCGGCAATACTCCACCGTAAGGCCGCGCGAGGCAGCACCCGCGTAATCCGCGATCCAGCCGCCGCATTCGAAATGATCTGCCCTGACATCGCGTATCACCGACCCGGATCCGAACGAACCCTGCAACGCCTTGCCGACCTGATAGGCGGGATTGTTTTCATAATAACGCTTGTTGTTGACAGTATTCATCGAGAATCCCTGCAGCACGAGTCCGTCGCAATACGACTCGATGCCTCGCTGCGAATAAGTGGATCGCGAGTCGCTCGAAGCGTTGAAAATAAGAGTCGTATACCACATTCCGGCACCCACCACCTTTACGCCCGGGGCCGTGATCGAAAGGCGGCGGGGCACATTGTATTCACCCTCGGGAATATAGACTGTCTTTCCGGCACTCCGGTTGATCACGGTAGCCAGAGCCTCAGAACCGTCAAACAGAACCTTCTCCCCCTCGATATCGTCGAAAGCGACCGGAGCCGGGATCTTTTCGAGTTCCACAAAATCAACGGTATACGGTATGTCGGAACCATCCTCCTTGACAAGACGGAACGCCTCACCCTCCGCAATGGCGCGGGGGAGACGCACGTACACCTCATCGAAGCGCATGCGTGCGAACTTCGAGTCTGCCGGCGAGTTGTCGGGATATTTTTCGGTGGTGTTGGCAACAGAAGTGTACTGCCATGCCCAGTACGAATCGAGAGCGATATCTGCCAGTCTGTCGTTTCCGGCATAGAGTGCGATCGTACCCTTGAGACCCGAGCCGTCGGAAGAGTCAGGCAGGGAGAATCTCAGCGACAGGCCGTCGGCCTCGCGCGAGCATTTCCACTCCACAAAATCGCCGTCGGAAGCGAGAGTAAGCGCGCATCTGCGCGATGCCTCCGCCTGAAGGGGAATCTGCGAGAAGGGCACCGGAGGGAGCAGCATCTCGCCCTGCCAGTCCGAGCAAAGGTCAGGTTCTGCCTCGTAGCGCAGCCACGGGCGGTCGTGATAGCCCCTGCCGAGACCGTCGGAGGGAAAAGAGAGATGCTGGGCCATGAGAGCAGGAGTCTGCGAGGCCGCGGCCATGATGATTGTCAGGATGAGTTTTTTCATTTCCGATAGATTTTTCACACAAGCCGAAGCCGTCGGGACTTCGCCTTTATTGCATATGATAATGCAAAAATAATCGTTTTGCAATCCAATACGGCCTCCATGTAATGCAAATATAAAGGAAAATTCCGTAATATTTCAGCTAAATATATAATGGTCAATTGATTGCTAAAATTTAAAATGGCTAAAAATATAAAGGCACATCATAATAACAAGTGATGCGGGGGAGAAAATATCCATAAATTACGGTGATTATATCCGCGTGTGCGTGTTTTGATATAATCAACAGATATACAGGTATTTAAAATGGGGGGGTATTGTAATCCACTATATTCTTCTTTAACTGTGCCCGCACGAGGGGATGTGAGACTAATTTTGCCACCGGAATCACAGCGGCAACGTGACAGATTCCATCACACCAACGCCGGGCAGGCTCATAATATTATGGAAGCCACCGGAAACGAAGCCGCCCCGACACAGACAACAGACCAACTTAACAAACAACTTAAAAAAACAAAGACATGAGAAAACTCAACTATCTCGCGCTCGCAGCGCTCGCAGCCGCATCTCTCAATGCACAGGCACAGGACTACACCTACGGCAATCCGAAAGATGAAGAAGGTTTCTACATCGTGAAATACGACCTTGAGAAAGGCGCGTTTGCCGAGGCCAACGACTGGGAGATCGACGAGACGATCGTCTTTGCGATCGATGTGACCGGCACACCCCTTGCCGACGCCCTCAAGAACCCCTCGCGCAATCCCGACGTTCTCGGTCGCGGTGTAGCCTACGACCTTTTCATGACCAGCGCGCCCGAAGGCACAGAAGGCAAGATGAACATCGACGGCCGTCTGATGCACATCAAAGACAACATCTACGGCATGACCGTCAACTTCTATCAGCAGCACGTGAGCCGTTACGCCGACGCCGGCATGGGACCCAACTCCGACTACTCCGACTATGAGGCCATCCAGCCCGGCGCAGTAGTGACATGGGATTCCAACATCTTCGGATTCGGCTGGAGCGCCGACAACCCGGGAGCGGAATGGTGGGACGCCGTGGCAGCACCCCAGACCGACTCATTCCCCTTCGCATGCGCACCCTACACCGGCACCAAGACATCGGTTGAATTCTTCTATGGCGACGTGACTCCCGCCGACGAGTGCCCCTTCGCAGGCCTTGATCCCGCGGCATACCACAGCATGTGCGACGCATGGGGCGGCTACGCAGCACCCACTGCAGAGGCATTTGGCGCAGCCACTCCCGTAGAGACAATCGCAGCCGAGGCAGCAACTGTCAACAGCACATACTTCGACCTCCAGGGCCGTCAGGTGGCAGCCCCCGCACAGGGTGTCTACATCCGTCAGGACGTGAAGGCCGACGGATCTGTATCCTCAGTGAAGGTTGTGAAGTAAGAGTCTGAACAGCAGAAGAAGCAAAGGGGCAATCCCCCTTAACCCGCACGGACCGGCAGCGCATCATCCGCACAGCGGGGATACGCTGCCGTCCTTTCTCTGACTCTCCCGATAATCCTTATCCCGCACCTAACTGATTGATTCGAAATGAAACACTGGATTTTCAAACTGACCTTTCTGGCGGTAATGATCGGCAGCGCCATGACTGCCCGTGCCGCCGACAAGAAAGTGACCGGAACCGTATCCGACAGCGACGGCGAGCCTCTGATAGGCGCCACCGTCCAGGTGTCGGGCACGTCGACCGGCATCTCCACCGATATTGACGGCCGCTTCGAGCTGACCGTGCCGGTGGGCAAGACGCTCAAAGTCACCTATGTCGGCTATGTTCCGGCAACAGAGAAAGTGACCGACGGCAAAGACGTCTACAACTTTACGCTCTCGCCCGACGCGACCTCGCTCGACGACGTCGTTGTCGTGGGTTACGGCGTGCAGAAGCGGAGCGAGGTAACCGGCTCGATCTCCTCAGTGAAGGGAGACCAGATCCGCGACTTCTCCGTAAACTCCGTGGCCGACGCCCTCTCCGGCATGTCGGCCGGTGTGTCCGTCACCAAATCGACAGGCTCGCCCGGCGAGGCCCCCGACATCCTGATCCGCGGTGCCGGATCGATCAACGGCATGCCGCCGTTGTATATCGTCGACGGTGTCAAGCAGGGCACAGGCTTCAACTTCAACATGCGCGACGTCGAGAGCATCGAGGTGCTCAAAGACGCAGGCTCATGCGCCATCTACGGCGCCGAGGCCGCCGGCGGCGTGATACTTGTGACCACCAAGCGCGGCAGCGCCGGCGCTCCGTCGCTGACACTCACCGCACGCTACGGCTTCCGCAAGGTCGACACCGACATCCGCCTGATGAACCGCGACCAGTTCATCCAGGCCAAGGCATATACCGGCGTCGACATCCTTGCCTACGAAGGCGTGACATCGGCCTCCGAACTTCCCGACAACGACTGGATGGACACCATGTACGACACCGGACAGGAGCAGGAATACATGCTCGCCCTCTCCGGCGGAAGCGACAAGATCAAATACTATGTGTCGGGAGGCTACTACAAAGAGAAAGGAACCTACCTTGACTCAAGCGCCGACCGCTGGTCGATGCGTGTCAACGTAGACTACAATATCAACCGCTACATCTCTGTCGGCACATCATCCTACGGCAGCGTGCAGAAGAACAATCCGACACGCACGGGCACCATCTACACCAACGCCATACCGTTCCGCACGGTGCCGACATGGGCGCCCCTCGATGAAGACGGCAACTACTCGCTCGCCCCGAGCTACATCAACGGCCCCAACCTCTACGGCAACGAGCTTACCTATCACAAGAAGGGCAAGGACTACGGCGCCAACTTCCTCGGCTACGTCAATGTCAGCTTCATCCCCGACGTGCTCGTGCTTCGACTCAACGGAGCCTACAAGGGAGGCGCCTACGACAGCCGCATATTCTCCGAGGCATTCAACTTCCGCTCCGTCTCGGAGCCGGCATGGATGGAATCGACAGCCGGCACATCTACCGAGCTGACCGGCAACGCCACCCTGACATTCGAGAAGACATGGAAAGATGTGTGGAATCTCCGTGTCATGGCCGGTCTCGAAGGCAACAAATATGACGCCTACGGCAACTATATCCGCGCCATCGACTTCCCCACCGACATGGCATGGTCGATCAACCTGTCGTCGAACACCGCCAAAGAGGCGCGCGACTTCCCCGGCGTGGGCCGCTCGCTGTCGTTCTTCGGCCGCGTCAACTTCAACTACGACGGCCGCTACTTCCTGACCGCCAACTTCCGCCGCGACGGCTCCGACCGCTTCGGCCGCAACAACCGCTGGGGCAACTTCCCGTCGGTCAACGTGATGTGGCGCGCCTCGGAAGAGAAATTCATCAAAGAGAACCTCAACTGGCTCAGCGACCTGAAGGTGCGCGGAAGCTACGGTATCCTCGGCAACGACGGCATCGCGCAGTTCCTCTACGCCCGCTCCTTTGTCGGCGACCAGATCATCTACAACTTCGGAGGCAACAACGAGGTGTCGGGCTGGGGAGTCTTCAAGGTGCCCAACCCCGACATCAAGTGGGAGGAAGTGCACCAGGGTGACTTCGGAATCGACCTCGGATTCCTCAACAACCGCCTGACCTTCTCATACGACTACTACAACCGCCAGACCCGCGACATGCTCTACAACCAGGTCGTGCCTCTCGGCTCGGGCATCAACTACTATCCCGAAGACGCGGTGACCTACATGCCGATCAACATCGGCAAGGTGCTCAACACCGGTCATGAGATCGCCATCAACTGGCGTCAGACAGTGGCCGACTTCACCTACGGCGTCGGCTTCAACGCCTCATGGAACCACAACGAGATCCAGTCGCTCGGCGAGAACAACGCCCCGATCACCTCGGCCGACGGCATCAACCGCACCGAAGAGGGCCACTCGATCGCCGAACTGTGGGGTTACCGCTGCATCGGCATCTTCCAGACCCAGGAACAGGTAGACGAATACAACGCCCGCGCCCAGGCCGCAGGCCAGCCCTGGTACTGGAAAGAGAAGACCGGAGTGGGCGACCTGATCTTCAGCGACATCAACCGCGAGACCGGCGAACACCAGGGATACGTCAACGCCGACTGTCAGGACTTCATCGGCAACCCCTGGCCCAAGATGACCTACGGACTCAACATCAACGCCACCTGGAGAGGCTTCGACCTCGCGCTCCAGTTCCAGGGAGCCGCCGGCTTCGACATCTACAATCAGGTGAAGATGTACACCCAGCGCTTCGGCGACGACGGCAACACGACGATGGACATCTACAAGAACTCCTTCTTCGGCGAGAACGGCCTGACCGACCAGCCCCGCTGCGGCTTCTTCGAGAACGACGCGTGGATGGGCGACGCCTCCGAGAACTTCTCGACCGTGTCGTCATTCTGGACCGAGAAAGGCGACTACCTCAAGCTCAAGAGCCTCGTGTTCGGCTACACGCTGCCGCAGCAGATCACCCGCAAGGCATGCATGGAGCGCGTGCGCGTCTACTTCTCGGCGTCAAACCTCTTCACGATCACCCGCTACTCGGGCATCGACCCCGAGATCGCCGGCACATCGACAAGCGCCGGATCGGGCACATCGATGACAGCGCGCGGCGTCGACACGTTCAACCGCTACATACCGTCGCGCCTCTTCTCGTTCGGTCTCGACCTTGAGTTCAAATGATGCCCCGGCGGCGACAACAA
Source organism: uncultured Muribaculaceae bacterium (assembly GCA_947176745.1). Lineage (GTDB taxonomy): Bacteria > Bacteroidota > Bacteroidia > Bacteroidales > Muribaculaceae > Lepagella. The sequence goes on along the minus strand of CAMWRV010000008.1, from coordinate 31,649 downwards.
TCCCAACAACCGACAAAGACACAGACCAAAATGAAAAAGATATTTGGCTACATACTGGCCGCAGCCGCACTGACGCCGGTCATGACCGGATGCTCGGACTATCTTGACGTGACCGACGAGACATCGGTCTCGCCCGACAACTTCCCGACCAACATGACCCACGTCGACCTGCTGCTCAACTCGGCCTACGCCGGCAGCCACCAGTTAGGGCTCTACGGCTACATGTGGTTCCCGAAGTTCATGTACCTGATGGACCACAACCTCGACTGCTTCGGCAACTACGACGACCGGTCGGACTTCCTGATCAACAACGTCTCGACCGACAACTACTACAACGAGAAGATCTACGGCAACATCATGCAGTGGATCCAGTTCGCCAACACCGCGATCGACGCATGCGACAAATATGAGCCGGAAGCCGCCGAGAACGAGCTTGCCACCCTTCACTACATGAAGGGACAGGCTCTCTTCTTCCGCGCGCTTGCCTACTGGCACGCGCAGATCTACTACGAGCTGGAGTCGAAGGCCGACGCCAAGGGTTTCCCGATCATCGACGGCGTGCCCACCTCCATGTCGGAGATGATGCCCGAGCGCCGCAGCGCCGCCGAATGCTGGCAGTTCACCATCGACACTCTCGAAGAGGCCATCACACTTCTCAAAGGCTACAACACCGACAAGACCCGCGTGACCGAGTGGGCGGCCAAAGGGCTTCTGGCCAAGTGTCTGATGCAGGCCCGCCGCACTCAGGAGGCGATACCCGTGCTTGAGGACATCATCCACAACTCCGGCGCGCAGCTTCTCGACTACGACACATACCGCGCGTCATTCTACGCCGACGAGGCACACGAGTTCAACAAAGAGACCCTGTTCGAGATCGACTTCTCGAAGAGCGACAAGCAGAAAGGTCCCTGGGGCGGCTTCACCACCGGCTCGGGCATGCAGCTTGTGATGGGTCCCTGGTTCGTCAACCTCGACACCCGACTGACCGACACCGACTTCAACAACCTCGCCAACGGCGTCGAGACCGTGTCGATGTTCACCAACAGCGACCAGTGGGGCAACAACTACGTTCACGACGGCAATGTGAAGCGTTTCGGCTTCCCGCTCGGGCTTCCGCCCCACCGGGTCAAGAATCCTGACTACGATGCGTCGGCCCGCGTGAAAAGTCAGGAGAACTTCGGCATCATCATGGATCCTGCCTACCATGCCGCCTGCCAGGCCGTGCGCGACGACAAGACCTGCGACCCGCGCCTGTTCATCGGAGCCCAGCAGTCGTTCTTCGACCCGTATATCGACCCCCGCGGACGCACCACATGGATCGCGCCCTCGACCGAGGCCAACGACCTCGGCCTGACCGCCCACTACTACTTCATGATCAAGAAATTCATGAACCTGCAGGGGAGCGAGGCCGACACCAACCAGTCGAACCCGTCGAACATACCGGTCGTAAGGCTTGCCGACATCTATCTTCTCTACGCCGAGGCGATAGCGTCGACCAATCCCGGCACCGCCCTCGAATATGTCAACAAGGTGCACCGCCGCGCCTATGGCTATTCACCCGAATCTGCGTCACCCTACGACTACACGTCGCTCAGCTCCGCCACTCCGGCAGCGGCAAACTATCCGGCCGACATCCTGGCTCACGACGTGATCAAATATGAGCGCTGGGCCGAGATGTGGGGCGAGGGGCAGTGGTGGTATGACGTGCGCCGCTACGAGATACTCGAGAACGAGATGGGCATCTTCGACTCGACCCGCAACGGCTCGCCGACCTATATGGAACGCTGCTACTCGCTGCCGATCCCCAAGACCGAGATCGAGCGCTACAACGGCAAACTGACCCAGAACTACAACTATTGACAAGAACATGCGGCGGCCGCACACGTATCGGCGGCCGCCGCATGAACCCGCACAAGGGGTCGTGTTCCCCGCGAACCTGCTACAGACGATGTGCGAAGCCCGGAGAGACTACACACAATCAATCGCCCGTAAACACCAGACGGCAGCGCAGCTGCCACCAACCGACAACTGCAATCAATAAATATCACGGACTAAACCGATTAACAAACAAGATATGAAAAAACTTACCAGACAAATCATGACATCCGCACTGGCACTGCTGACGCTTGCACCAGCTATGCCGGCCATGGCCGTCGATGCTCCCGAGACGCTTAAGATCAAAGGGTATACGGTCAATAACGGCCCGAACTGGGATGCAACATTCGACTGCAATTCGAAAAGTGAAGACGGACTAAAATTCTACTTTCAAGTCAATCTGACTGATGGCAAGACATTCAAATTCGTGGACGGAACAGAACAGGAATGGGGGCCGGGCGGTGCTTCCGGCGGCCAGAATGACAAGACCATATATGTGAATTCACCTTACACCCTGACGCAGGGAGAGGCCGCCTATATTCTTGACTACAACGACAGGACAGACTTCAAGATTACAGTCGATTTCTCGGGTGCGACACCTAAAGTGCAGGTGACGACAGCCGACAACGACTATCCTGAAATCGAGCAGCCCAAGCCCGCCGAGATGCCCGAAGCTCTCTATATAATCGGACACGTCGAAGGCACCAATGCATGGGAAACGTGTCTGCCGGGAGAAAAAGCAGGCGATACGTTCAGCTTCACCAATATCAGATTCACCGGCTATGATGCGTCTGGCCGTTCGACCTTTGCGTTCTCCACAGTGCCCGACGGCAAGGGAACGAGCTATTACGCCACTTCCGGTGGCGACGACATTCCCTATGTCAGTGGCAGGAACTACATGACTCTCAATACATCGGGAGGATGGGAGATCTACGGTAACGGCGACACCTACGACCTGACCGTCGATTTCTCCGATCCTGACAACCCGTGGTTTACTGTAAAGATACATGAGGAAGAGTTCGTGCCCGGATCCCTTCCCGAGACATTCTACATGATCGGTCAGATCGGCGAAGGCGACTGGCAGACCCCCGGCAACTCGTTCGCGTACACCGCGCGCGACGAAGAAGCCGGCACCATCACATTCGCCGGAGTGGACATCAACGGCACGTTCGCGTTCTGCACGCAGTTCGGCCCGTCAGACACCGCCGACATCTGCAAGGAACATGAAGGCTACTACGGTCCTGTCGGCGACGAAGACAAAAACGTGACCGAAGGAGAGAGAAAATACCTTTATGGCAGGACAGGCCGAGGCTACAGTCCCGACGTCACAGGCCAGTACACCGTGACCGTATACTTCCCCGCAGAGGGAGATCCCTGGTTCCGCATGACAAAAATCGAGGAATGGTATTTTGTCGGCGACCTCAACAACTGGTACAGCTATGAGTTTACCGGCGGCGATCAAGGTTTAAACGCAGATCTCTTCAACGAAACGAAGAAGAAGTGGCAGTTTGTTCCGGCCGAAGATCCCGAGCTTGCAGCCGAAGGCTGGTATCAGTTCAGCGACTTCCCGCTTGTCGACGGCATTCCGACACTTTCAGGCCAGTTCAAGATCAAGGATGGCAGTCCGTCATGGTCGGGCAACGAATATGTGCATCCCGTCAACGTCTACTATCCGAGTGGAGACGGCAACCAGGATCCGGGCAATTTCTCCGCCTACAACCTCAGTCCGCTCCCCGCATCGGAGATCGGCACAGGCCAGCCGTTCAGCGGCAACGTTCTTGTGAAGAAAGCGGGCAACATCGCCGGCGACGGCGGCAACCTCCACTTCCAGTGCAACGCCGTGCAGTATGCCACGATATACTTCAATCCGTCGGTTCCCTCACTCCGTATCGACGGCGATCCCGTAGACTACTTCATCTTCTACTCGCGCGACAAAGAGGAGGGTAACGAGGATGTGGTCGTGGGCCGCATAAACAGCGACAAACCCAACAACAACAACTACTATCTGCCCGGAACTCACTATAACGGCGGAACACTACCCAATCCGGCCGGCGGCGAGCACATGAATATCGGCGACGGCAAGACATTCAACCGCATCGAGCTCAAAGACAAGACCGGCGACGAAATTCTGGAGCAGCTTCTCGCTCTTTACGAAGAGAAATATGCGTATTCAAAAGTCAACCAGAAGACATTCGAGGATCTGGCCTACAGACTCCTGCTTCCTAACCTCGAGAGTCTCGCCGACCGCGACTATCTCTATATCGAGAAGATACCCAACGGATTCGCCAGCCCCGCAGGCACGAACTTCAACATGACCCTGACCAAGTCGCTCGACACTGAGTCAAAACTGATCCCGAAGATTCTGGAGGCAAAGCATATCTACATCCTGCCTGTAGGAGACGCTGTGCACGTGCATGTAAACGCCGACAACCTGCGGTATGCCGGTTACGAGGCTCCGAAGATCTCATATCGCGTCTACTACACCGACGAGCAGTACAACCGCTATGTGATCGGCAATACCCACATGTGGCCGCAGAACCTGACCGGTACAGAAGAAAGCCCTATACTCATCAGCACAGGATCGACAATTCCCGTAACCGGCACCGCCGGCGATCCCTATGTCGAGAACCAGTGGGTCGAACTGAGTGACTACAAGCATCAGAGCGAGTGGGGAGCCACCGCCTCGACGCATCACAAAGGAGAAGAATATGAATACTGGAACGTGCGCTATCTCACGTCCGAAGAGGCAGGCCTGGCACGCGCCGAGACAGATCCGCGCCTCGGAGTCCGTTCGCGCTATGCCAATGCCTATGTGCAGTTCCGTGTGGAGCTCGTTCCGACAGTCGCGACAAAGCCCGCGATCCTGAACTACTTCCCCGAACGTCTCGATGTGACACGCGATGACTTCCACTTCCCGATGGGAGGCTCCGATCTCTATCTTGTGATGAACAACGAAGATGACAACGGCGTGTGGACCGGCATCGAGATCATCGCGGCCGACGGCGACGAGCCGACGGAGACACTGACCGACAGTAACGCCCCGGTTGAATACTACACCCTTCAGGGCGTGCGCGTCAGCAACCCGACAGGCGGCCTCTACATCATGGTCAAAGGAGGCAAAAGCAAGAAAGTCTATATCAGATAAGCCAGCGATACGCAAGGGATGCCGGGAGAGGGCTCCGGGCATCCCGTCCAATTGCGGACCGGCCTTGCGGCCGCTCCGCAAACCAACCGGCGGATGAGCTCCGTCAACACAGAGAAGCCGCACCCGGTTTCATCCTTTCGACCCGAAATACAACCAATCTATATTGTTTAACCTTAAATTATCGACAATGTCAAAACTTTTCAGATCAGTTCCAGTGGCGATGATGGCCGTGCTGGGTCTGTCGACTGCCGCGAGCGCGTCAGTGGCCGACTCATGGCCTGTGCCGGAAGTCCAGCCGGCGCTCACGTCATACGGAGCGATTATGCCTTACACGCGTTACGACTGCAACGCCGCCGGCGAGGCGGAGCTGGCAGGAGGCGCCGTCCTGAAGACGTCGCCCGACTGGGACGCGTTCAACAAAGCCACATCCGCCTCCAGCCAGGCATACGTGAGTCTGCCAGTGGGAGGAAGCGTGGCGTGGAAAGCCACCAGCGAGGGCGACGGCGTGACAATACGCTACACCATAAAAGACAGCCACGAAGGGAAGACCGGCAACAAAGGAGGCTACGCCGAGGCCGAGGGTAATCTCGAGATCTATGTCAACGGCGAGAAAGCCGGCGAAATGGGCATCAGCTCATACCACATGTATCAGTACTTCAGCTATGGCTCGGGTTCTCCGTCGCAGAATTCCGGCGGCGCGCCTGCATTCTGTTTCGACGAGCGTCACGTGCAGCTCAGCAAGATGGTGCGTCCCGGCGACACCATCTCCGTGAAATGCACGAGGGGAGAAGAAGTCGGAGTCGACTTCCTTGAGCTTGAGGTCGTGCCCGAGGAACTCGACCCGAGCGACGGCGCCAACGGACGCCAGATCTTCGATGTGACCGCCTACGGTGCCAAAGCCGACATGCCCGACTTCGACAACCGCTCTGCCTTTGAGAAAGCCTTCAACGCGGCGAGTGCCGTCGGAGGCATCATGTTCATACCCAAGGGTACATGGTATATGGGCTGCCAGACATCGGGAGGCCACGGCATACTCTCGCTGAGCGGAAAGAACGTCAAGGTGATGGGAGCCGGCATATGGCACACCAACATCCAGTTTACCGGCTGGGAGCAGTTCGGCGGCGGCATCTCGGGCGGCAACCCGAGCAACACCGGCGGCAAGAGCGACATGGACAACATCGAGTGGTGCCACATGTATATCAACTCCAACCTGTCGGACCGTCTGGGCGAGAACGCCGTCTACAAATGCTTCATGGACCTCTGGTGCGACGGTTCGGTGATCCACGACGTGTGGGAGCAGCACTTCGAGTGCGGCCTCTGGTTCGGCGACTACAACAATGCCAACAAGAAGAGCCGCGTGCGCGTGGTGAACTGCCGCATCCGCGACAACTTCGCCGACGGAGTCAACTTCTGCCGCGGCACCTCGAACTCAGCCGTGTTCAACTGCTCGGTGCGCAACAACGGTGACGACGGACTCGCCTGCTGGGATGACCCCGCGCTCGGCTCGCAGAGCGGCAACACATTCTGCTACAACACGATCGACTTCATCTGGCGCGCCGGCGCGATAGCCATCTACGGCGGAACCAACCAGCACGCCCACAACAACTACATAGCCGACACGTTCATGGCCTCGGGCATCCACGCCAACGACATCTTCTCGCGCGGCACCGTCGACGACGTGACCATAGAGGAGAACATACTCGTCCGCTGCGGCACACTCTGGGAGAGCTGGGGACGCGACTACGGCGCGATCGACTTCGAGGGCGGCAACAAGGCCAATGTGCTCAACAACTACCTCTACAACTGTCCGGCCGAGGCACTCCGCATCAAGGGCAACAACTCCGACGTGGTGATCGACGGGCTCTATGTGAACGGCGCAGGCATCAGCGGCGGCGAGCAGCACTACAGCGCAAGCGCGCACTCGGCCGGTCTGGGCAACGTGGCCGGTGCCACTTTCACCCTCCGCAACATGAAAGTCGTGAAAGGATCAGTGCCCCTGCCGACTGTCGGACAGGATCTCAACCAGTACAGCACGTGGCCCTGGTGGGACACCGATCCCGGCGCGGCATGCTGGAGCTGGATCGAGGAGGATTCCGAAAAATGGTGTACCTATATCCCTCCATATCCGACACCCAAAGGAATCGAGATACCCGACAATATCTTCGAACGTCTCAGGAACTACAACTTCACACTGACCGGCATCGACTGGATCACCGACAAGGACAAGCACTCGATGTATGAGGGAGACCAGGTGACATTCCGCGTGCGCGTGGATTACAAAGGCGAGGAAGAGATACCTGCCGACACACGCGTCAACCTGCAGTTCACCATCGACGACAAGACCGTCTATACCCTCGCCGACAAGGAGGGCTTCGCTCCCGGCAGCTACCGCATCATCGAGTTCACCACACCCTGGACAGCCACAAAAGGACAGCACACATTCAAGGCCGAGATCGACCCGACAGGACGCATGGAATATGAGACCGACCGCAGCGACAACCTGCGTGTGAAGAACGTCAACGTCATGGAACTTCCCGAAGGCGAAGAGCCCGAGATCGAGATCATCACCCACGCCGGCAAAGACATTGGCGTAGTCAAGGTGTACTTCGAGAATCTCACCGGCGATCAGGACGAGATCAGAACCGGCGACCGCCTCATGCCACACGCCATCGTGGCCAACTACGGCTCCGAGGCGATCGAGCTCGGTTCAGGCAAAGGAGTGCTCTGGGCGCTCGGAGGCACCCCCGAATACATGACCGGAATGCTCTGGGACGACTCATACCATAAGATCAACCCGGGCGAATGGATCGACGTGACACCCACAGGCGGCGGTAACTTCGCCACGGGAGGCTGGAACGAAGACTGCACCTACACCGTGAAAGCGGAGACCGTAGATCTCTGGTGCCGCATGGACAATCCCGACGCGTATGGCGACAACAACGCCGACAACAATTCACTCTCGGCATTCTTCGAATATCCCACAGAACGCCCTGTCTACAACGACAACCCTGACAAGGCCGACAACCTTCTGACCGGAGGCTACCACGACTATGAAGACGGCGAGTCCGGAGGAGGCGACGACCCCGTGACCGGCTTCGACCTCGTGGCATCGGGAGTTAACTGGACCCCCGGTAACAAGGAGATCAACGCAGGCGACGAGATCGGCAGCTTCAGCGTCATCGTCAAGAACGAGTCGACCGTAGGCTTCCCCGTCGGCAAGATACTGCGCGTGACCTACTATATCGACGGCCAGTCGAAAGGGAGCGCGACATATTCCGACGGCATCGAGCCCCACGGCGAATGCACTCTCAGCATCGGAGGAACCTACACAGCCACTCCCGGCGCCCACACGGTCAAGGCCGTCATTACCAACGTGAGCGGTGAGCTCAGTTACGAAAACAATACGCGCGAACGCACCTTCAACGCACTCGGCGACGGAGGCTTCATCGAGCCGGCATCGGAATACGTGACCGGCTTCAGCGAGGCACAGGTGCAGGGCCGCTCGCTCGTGATCCGCAGGATCTTCTGGGGCAAACCCGGACGCGACGGCGAGGGCATACGTCCCGGCGACGGCGTGACATTCTCGGCCGAGGTCTACAACAACGGCACCGAGGCCACACCCGCCATCAAGCACGGACTTCTGTTCGAGACACTCCCGTCGTACGACCCGAAATTCTGGTGCGACAACCACTATACGAGCGTCGCACCCGGCCAGACAGCGGTGCTGACCACCTGCGGCGGCACATACGGCAGCGGCATATGGACAGCGGCCGAGGGCACAACCAACTTCCGTGTGATGCTCGACGACCAGAACGAGATGGGTCTTCAGAGCCGTGCTGGCGCGACCATCATCGACAGTCTCCCCGTAGAGATCACCTCCGCACCCCAGGCCGTCGAGATGCACGAGGCCCCGACCGGCGCCGACAACATCGAGACCGGAGTGGATTGCGTGGAAGATATGGAAAGCGATAAGGCCGACGACATCTGGTATACCCTTCAGGGCATACGAGTGGAGCGTCCGTCGATGCCCGGCATATACATCCGCAACGGCAAAAAGACCGTAGTGAGATGATCCGGTGAGAACCAGTCAGCGGAGGCCTCCGGCGCAGCGTGCGCCGGAGGCTTTTTTTTGCGTGCCGCGGCGGCGGTCCGCCTGTCGGGGCGGGAGCAGAGACATCAGAGAGCGAGCAGATAGTCGGTCAGCGTGACATCGGACGGGAGAGCCATTTTCTTGCGCAGACGGTAGCGCGCCATCTCGACCGATTTGTAGGAGATATTGACGAGCGGGGCGATCTCCTTGCTCGACAGGCGCATGCGCAGATAGCAGCAGAGCCTCTGGTCGGCTTCGGTCAGATTGGGGTGCTTCTCCATGAGCCGGCGCGTATAATTCGAATAGACCACGTCGAAATTGCGTGTGAATGATTTCCAGTCGTCGTCATGACTGATGTTGGCGTGGATCGCGGAGCGGATGTGAGCCATGTTCTTGCGGAGTACCGGAGAGACATTCTCGTCGGCCATCATCTTCTCGATGCGGGCCACGCGTCCGGAAATGTCGGTCAGGATCTCGTTCTTGCGTATGAGGTTCATGGTGGTGGTGCTCAGCTCGCTGCTTTTGTGCCTTATGTCGTGTTCGAGCTGGCGCGACTTCAGCGACGCGATCTCGTAGTCCTTGCGCAGCGCCTCGCGGCTGCTTTTGAGACGGAGCTCCTCAAGCTCCTTCTCCTTGCGCGCCTCGATTCTGGTCTGCGCGCGTCTTATCAGCAGCCTGACCATACAGAAAAGAGAGACCGCCGCGGCGATACAAACGACGAGATAGAGAGCGTGGGCGACAGGCGACCTGTACCAGGGGGGAGAGATGCGCACCGTCATGCTTGTCTCGGAGATCCTGCCCGAAGACCTGTCGCGGGCTCTGAGGCGGAAGACGTATGTGCCGTGAGAGAGACGGGTGTATTCGCGCGACGCCGCGTCAGAGAAAGGAGACCACCCGTCGTCGTAATTCTCGAGAAAGGAGCTGAACTCGACACCCTGCGTCGATTCGAAGCCGGTGAAGCCGAAATCGAACCTCAGCGAATTCAGATCGTGGGTCAGAGAGAGCACCGGGGCGCGGTCAGCCTTCACCGCCGGCGGGGCTGAAAAAACAAGAGAGTCGCCCCCTGCCCTGACTGCGCTTACAAACGGAGACGGGAAACTGCCGCCGTTGCGGGCGCTCCCCCTGTCAAGAAGCCAGAAACCCTCCTGATTCGACACCACGATCTCGCGGTCACTGATGAAACATACGTTGAGATACCCCGGAATTATCATGTCGCCCACATCGACCGGAGAGGCCGACAGCACCCGGAAAGCACCGGAGTCGATGCCGTCAGAGTCGCGGCCGATGAATTCGATTCCCCTGTCGCCGACCATCATGACCGTGTTGTCGGGCATCGAGAAGAGCTGGTGTCTCCCTTTGTCGCCGAGAACCTTATTGAGCCGGTGGGGCATGACGCGGTTGGAAGATGGATTGAAGAAACAGAAGCCCCCCTCGACCGAGAAGACAGCCTGACCTCCTATGATCTCCACCGAATTGTTGTGAGTGTCGGCGAGACCGTCGGCGTCGGAGATCAGCCTGACCTCGTCAAACTTCATGTCGGCGATATTGATTTTCATTCTGTATATGCCCTTCCGGAAGTGGGGGAGCCAGACCAGCCCCTGCATGTCGAATCTGAAATCACCCCCGATGTCGTCATATCCGGAGACGGGGCCGAGATCGGTCCATTCCGTTCCGTTGTGGCGCAGAAGATGAAATCTGTCGTAGGTCGAAGCGAGCGCGTATCCGTCGGCTCCGGGCACCGCTACAGCCTTATAAGCCCCCCTGATGGCGCCGACCCTGCGGAATCCCGATCCGCTGTCGTGAAAAAGGCCGCCGTCCATGGCAGCGAAGACCCCGTGTCCGCTCAGAGACAGAGACCAGGTCTGCCCCTGAAGAAGCTTGGTCAGCCTCAGGCCGGAGGGTGAGGAGGGGAACGGATAAGGAGTGGCATAGAGCCCGCGGTTGGTTCCGAGATAAAGATTCGGTCCGGAGCGCAAGGCGGCGTAGCCGGCTCCGATATCGTCGGCCGGGCCGACCAGAGTGGTCAGCGGCGAATTGAGGCGGGCATAAGCCAGACCGTTGTCGAGGCAAAGCCACAGATTGCCCGCCTGATCGACAGAGACTCCGAGCACGGTGTTGTTGCGCAGTCCCCCCTCCTTGTTGACATATCGTGTGGTGCCCGAAGAAATGTCGAGAGTGACCGCGCCGCCGTTGACAGTGCCGAATACATAAGCGCGATTCCGCTCAGTCGCGCAGAACACCTGGTTTTCCTTAAGATAAGTATTGACCGGCGACTCCTTGGCATAGAGCTTCTCGCCGTCATAGCCGAAAAGACCGTCGACCGAAGTAGCCACGACAAACCTGTCATTTCCATAACCGGGCAGAATGGCCGTCACCTTTCTACCGGCATTCCCCTCCGTGCCGCGGAAAGGGACAAAGTCAGAGCCGTCATAATAAAGAATGCGTCCGTCGTCCATGCCGAGCATGATGCGGCCATTGACAATCGCGGAGCGGGACACGCGTCCACCCGCCGGCAGCGCGGCAACACCGGCGCCGTCGAATCTGAACAGGAAATAATCGCCCTGAAACCATATCGAATCACCTGACCTGAAAATATTCCATATTTCAGAGAATGCCGGCGCGTTTTTCCCGAGCATCGGAGTGAGGGAGTGAAATTTCAGTCTGCCCGAGGCCGGGTCAGGACTGAAAAATCCGAAAACCTCTGATCCGCCGGCATAAATCCGCCCCGACCCCGGGTCATAAAGCAGAGAGCGCACGGCAGTGTAATTCGAGAGATAGAACTTATCCCATCTCGTGCCGTCGAACATAAGCATTCCGTCGCGGTTGCCGACAAGCAGCCTGCCGAACGAATCGTGAGTCGCACACCAGTTCTGCGGGCCGCCGCCATAGGCGTCGCGCTCGAAATTGCGGACAGGCACAAAGCCGGCAGCCTCCGATTCAGACCGCACAAGCGACAGGAGGGCAAGCAGGATGATCCGCATCGCCAGATGATAAAGAGTCTTCATGAAAGTCAGGAAAATCGATTTGCCGGCAAAGATGCTAAAAATTGTGATGTAGGGCATTATAAACATTTATGTTATAAAACATAAAATCGGTTAAACGTATGACAATCAAATATATAAAAATTTAATGTAGGGCGGTTGTAGAGTCGTATTTTTCATGATGTAGAGTCCGAATAGGGGTAAAAATCTTTGAATAGGGGGCAAACGCCGCTAATTTTGCCGCCGAAACCGATGCGGAAACCGATGCGCGTTCCGAACGGCCGGAAGCCAGACACAGACTCATGAACCGGCGCGGAAAGACTCATGAACCTACATACTCATGAACCGAAAGGAAAGATCAGCATAACCAGATACAATAACAACATAAAGCCAAAACAAAATGAAAAAATCTACCATTATCGCGGTAGCAGCCCTGACAAGCGTGGCTGCCGCCGGCGCCCAGGACTACCAGTGTGATCCGTCGAACGCACCGATCATCGAGAAAAACGTGAAACAAGTCGCCTACATAGTTCTTTCCGACAGGGCCGTCGCACAATTCGAGGCCAAAGGGGCGAGCGTGATGTATATCGGTCCCGACGGCTCGACACCCTCCGATCCGCGGCCACTCTACTACTGGTCGGGCATCAAGGCAGGCGACGAGTCAATGCCCCGCGTCGACATGGACGAAGGAGGCTACATCTCGCAGGAAGTGCTCGGCACAGGCTGGTCGGGAGCGGGCATAGCGGTGATACAGCCCCTCGACCTGTCGATGATCGACAACGACACGCGGTTCCACATGGCCTATATGACCCCCAACGGAAAGGCACCCGAGTCAGTGATGTTCGTGCTTCTCGACAAACCCGAGAACGGTTCGACCCCCGGAAAATTCGCCATAGGCTCCAACTACAACGACAGCGGCGTGATCATCCCCTCGATGGGTCAGATCACCGAGGACTGGCAGGGACTTGACTTCAGCGTGGGCGATCTGCGGAAACTCTGGCCCGCGTTCAATCCCAACCACCTCGACTCATGGACCGGCAACCTCATGTCGTGGCTCGCGGGCAACGACGCCGGCACCTCATTCGCCATCGACGCATGCTACTTCTATAATCTCGGAGATGGCTCCGGCATAACCGACATCAAGGGAGACAACGGCGGTATCGTGGTGAGCGGCCATACGGCAAGCGTATGCGGCGGCACCGGCATAGAACTCTACGACATGTCGGGACGCCTGGTCAGAAGGAGTGCCGGGAGCGTGATCGGTCTTGACGATCTGGCCCGAGGCATATATGTGGCCAGATCAGGCCGTTCGTCAGAAAAAATCGTAATCCGCTGACCGTCGCCGGGCGAACCCTGACAGATATGAGACTCAGAACAATGACAGCCGCCGCCCTGATCGCGGCGGCTGTATGCGGCATCCATGCCAAAAGCCCCAAGCGGGGAGTGAGCGAGAACGAGTTTCAGTTCAAGGCTCAGATGGCAGCCATCGCCCCCGGAGTAAGCTGGTATTACAACTGGGGGCCGTCGGTGGGCCGCTATCTCAAGAACGAGACAATGATGGAGTTTGTGCCGATGTGCTGGAACGGCGACTACGATGCCGACGCGATCCGCACCTATGTCGGCGAGCACAGCGAGGTGAGATACCTGCTCGGCTTCAACGAGCCCAACTTCACAAAACAGGCCAACATGACCCCGCAGGCCGCCGCCGCCCGCTGGGAGGGAGTGAGGGCGCTTGCCTCGGAACTCGGCCTCGGCCTTGTGGCCCCGGCCCTGAACTACTCGCCCAATCCCCCCTATCAGGATCCGGTGAAATGGATGGATGAATTCGTGGCCATAGTGGGCCCCGACGCGTTCGACTACACCGCAATCCACAGCTACGGAGGATTCGGGGTGATGAAGGAACTCGCAGAGACATTTCACGAGCGTTACGGCAAGCCCGTGTGGGTGACCGAATTCTGCTACTGGCCCGAAGAGGGGAATCCCGACAGCACCGTCCAGCCCGAGGCCCAGACGAGCGTGATGATGCAGAGCGTCGAGTGGCTTGAGAAGACAGACTGGATCTTCCGCTACGCCTGGTTCAAGGCCGTAGGCGAGTCATCGGCGGTGAAAGGCCCGAACTTCGGCCTTCTGATAAGCGGACATGGAGAAGATCCCCGCGAGCTGTCGGAACAGGGAATGGTCTACGAGCACATGTGGGACTTCGATGCCGACAAATATTTCCCGACAGAAGAATGGATCCCGGCCTCGCACTACATAAGCCAATATGGCGCGCTTCTCGGAAGCTCCGCCGACGGCGGGGCGGTGAGCGAGCCTATAGAGATCGTGCGGTTCAACGGCGGAGCATGGGCCGACTATCAGTTTGACGTGCCCCGCACCGGAGAATACGTGCTTGAACTCAGCGTAAGCGGGCAGGGAGAACCCGTGCGGTTCGACCCCTGCATGGAAATCCTCGCGTCAGAAGATGACGCCGAGGCAGGAGCCGTGCTTGCCGAGGCGCGCACCTTTGCGCTGAGCGGATCAGCCGGGACATACGGCACCGTGGGCTTCACAATGAATCTCACCGGTGGCCGCCGCATACTCAGAGTGTCGGACGCCGGTCCGGGCAAGCCGAGCGGAATCCGCATCGAGGCCCTGCGCCTCTGCGATGCCGCCTCGGTCGGCCTGACAGGAGGAGAATGTGACGTTCCGACCGATGTCTACAATGCCGGAGGAATGCTGATCCGCAGGGGAGTGCCCGCGGACAGGGCATTCGACGGCCTTCCCGCCGGGCTTTATGTGGCCGGCGGCAGAAAAATAATCATCAATTGACAAACCAGACCATCATATGAGAAAAATGACAGCAATCGTGTCGGCCATAGTCCTGACGACAGGCGCGGCACTCGCCATAGAATGGGGAGAGAACACAGAGAACCTCGCCCTCGGAGCAACAGTGACGGCATCGTCCGACAGAGGGACCGAGGGAGAGAGTCCCGCCAACATCACCGACGGCAACACCGGCACAAGATGGCAGGCCGTGGGCGGGGCCAACACCGTATCGCCTGACTGGGTGATGCTGGATCTCGGGGAACAGAAAAGCTTCACCGACATAGAGATCATGTGGGAGGCATCGCACATGAAGAGATATGACGTATATGTCAGCGTCGGCGAGATACCATATTCGGCCGACGAAAGCACCGGCTACAACGTGATAGACGCCGGGTGGCTTGAGACAGCCGTTCCGGTCTTCGCCGACTGCGGACAGGACACCGAGAGCGGCTGCACCGACTCGCTGACAGAAGAAGATGGCGTGGAGGGCCGCTATGTGCTTGTCTATGGCAAGGAATACAACGGCTGGGCAGGCAACTACGGCTCAAGCATCTTCGAGATACGCATAGCCAATATCGAGGGCCGTCATGAGATCGCTTCGCTGACAGTCAGCGCGGCCGCGCCGGTAGCCGAGGGAGAGAGCGCGACAGTGACGGTGGGAGCCTTGACAGCGGGAGGTTCAGAAGCCGGCATAGAAGAAGTGGAAGACCTTGTTCTCGCCGCCGACCGCGATGGACTCGAAATCACGGCAGGAGAGAATCCGGGCGAGTTTGTGGTGACAGGAGAGAAGTCAGGCGACTATACGCTCACCGCCACCGGCACCGCCGGCGGCAAGACGGTAAGCGGCTCGGCGTCATTCTCGGTCATATATGAGTGGAAGAAAGAGAATATCGCCCTCGGAAAGGCAATAGCCGCACGCTACAAGGCCGAGACCGGAGAAGAGGGCGAGACGGCAGCCGACGGTCCGGGATATTCCGCCGCCACCGACGGAGACAGGGATACATATTACGAATACAACGGCCAGTGGGGAGGCGGCGACGCATGGGTTGTGGTCGATCTGGGCGTCCTCTGTCAGATCGAGGAAGTGGCAGTGGCCTACGGCGACAATTCGGGCGGCAGCTTCATCATATCGTTCGGAGGCGAGGATGCCGGGCTTCCCGCCGCCGAAGATGCCGACAGAGTGTGGCGCACATACGAACTCGACGGCTGGACCGACAGCGGCGCGATTGCGCGCAATAGCAACCTTGTGACACCCTTCGAGGCGCCCGCAGGCACGATGGCCCGCTACGTGTGCGTCCACGACAACGACAATCCCAACGGCAAGCCCCGCGTGGCCGAGATCTATGTGGCTGGAAAGGAATACACCGCCCCCGAGGCGACTGAAGTCAGGGTGTCGGCGTCGGTCAACGGACTTGTGTCGGGAGAGACAGTGACATTCGAGGCCACAGTGCTTGACCAGTACGGCGCGAAGATGGATGTGGATCCGCAGGAGATCGTCTACAGCATCGACGGAGCATCGGCGGAAAAGGAGTGGACAGCCGGTCCGAAAGGTGTCTACACGCTCGGCGCATCATATGACGGGCTCGAGTCAGAGACAGTAGAACTCGTGGTGGCAGCCGAGGGATACGAATGGTTCTATCCGCAGGTCTACACCGTGAGATTCGGCGATGAGGAGATAGAGAACCCCACGGTGGTCGGCGCGACCGACGCGGTGGTGCGTCACGAATGGACTGACGACGACATAGCAGCCCGCAAGGCTCTCGAGATCGATCTCGGCGGCGAATGCACTCTCGACATGATCACATTCAGCTGGGAGGCCGCGTGCCCGAAATCCTACACCGTGATCATCGAAGATGAATCAGGCAACTCCAGCGAGGTCGCCATGAGGCTCGACCGCGGAGTCGAGGGCAGCGTGACCGACAGACTCTACAGCCATCCAGGCGCGGGAGCCGACCGTGCGCCGGTCCAGACAGCGGCCACACTTGGCAAAGTCAGAAAGATCACCGTGATCCCTGAAGAGTCGAACAACAGCAACGGCTACACCAACAAACTGTTCGGCATATCGCTCTACGGAAGTCCCGCAGAGGGCATGATAACCAATGTGGTCGGACTCGTCGGAAACGACCGTGATGAAACGGCAGACGTCTACAGTGTGTCGGGAATGCTGCTGCGCAGAAACGTCAGCCTCCGCGAGGCACTTGACGGACTCGGAAGCGGAATCTACGTGGTAGGCGGCCGCAAGATCGTGAAGTGAAGACAAGACAATACAGGTTTCATTCAGTAGATTAAGGTTGTTGAAAAAGAGAGAGTCATGGCGGGGACGCTGTGGCTCTCGTTTTATTTCAGGAGCCGCATGCCGGGAAAAAAGTGAAAATCGGGATTTTTGGGAGCGAGTGAGGACTAAAAACGTTTTTTTTGTGTTTAAAAGGTATAACCCAATTCCTATGAAAAAAAAGAATACAGCAGGCAAGCGTATGCGCAAGCAGGAGCTGCTTGACAGAATAGTCGGATTCTTGCAGCAGCAGAACCGGCAGAGCTTCAATTACAAACAGATCGCGTTCGGGATCGGAGTCGAGAATCCGGCGCACCGACTCGATGTGCTCAACGCCCTCGACGAGCTTGTGGAGGCTGACGACATACTTGAGGTGGATCTGGGCAAATACAAGGCCAAGAGCAACCGGGGAGTCGAGAATGTCGGCTTCTTCGTGCGCCGGAGCAACGGCAAGAACGCCGTGGTGGTCGACGACGAGATGATCATGGTGGCCGAGCGCAACTCGATGCATGCCCTCAACGGCGACAAAGTGCGCGTCGTGGTGTCGGCCGCCCGCAAAGGCCACGGTCCCGAGGCGAGAGTGATCGAGATCATAGAGGCCAAGGAGCAGCAGTTTGTCGGCACGCTCAAGATCGACAAGAACTATGCCGCACTCGTGACAGACTCCAAGTTCCTTGCCGCCGACATCATTCTGCCCCGCACGAAACTCAAGGGGGGAAAGAACGGCGACAAGGCAGTGGCCCGCATCGTGCAGTGGCGCGACGACGAGATGAATCCGCGCGGCGAAGTGCTCGACATACTCGGAGTGAAAGGAGAGAACAATGCCGAGATGCACGCCATCCTGGCCGAATTCGGACTTCCCTACAGATACCCTGAAAATGTGGAGAAAGCGGCCGAGCGCATCGACGCCGGCATCACCCCCGAGGAGGTGTCGCGGCGCGAGGACTTCCGCGGCGTGACCACCTTCACCATCGACCCCCGCGACGCCAAGGACTTCGACGACGCCCTGTCGGTGCGCCAGCTTGCCAACGGCAACTGGGAGGTGGGCGTTCACATCGCCGACGTGACCCACTATGTGCGTCCCGGCTCGGTGATCGACAAAGAGGCCCAGAAACGCGCCACGAGCGTCTATCTTGTAGACCGCACCATACCGATGCTGCCCGAACGCCTGTCGAACGGCATCTGCTCGCTGCGTCCCGACGAAGAGAAACTGACATTCTCGGCCATATTCGAGCTTGACCAGAAAGCCGAGGTGGTCAACAGCCGCATAGGCCGCACGGTCATAAAGAGCGACCGCCGGTTCACCTATGAAGAGGCGCAGCAGATCATCGAGAGCGGCGAGGGGGAATACGCACGCGAGCTCGCCGTGCTCAACGGCCTCGCGCAGGAGCTGCGCCGCCGCCGCTACCGTCAGGGAGCGCTTGAGTTCGACCGCGCCGAGGTGCGTTTCGAGATCGATGACAAAGGGAAGCCCGTAAGCGTCTACTTCAAGGAGTCGAAAGAGGCCAACAAGCTGATCGAGGAGTTCATGCTTCTCGCCAACCTGACAGTAGCCGAGTCGATAGGCAAGGTGGCCAAGAACAAGAAAGCCAAGACCTTCGTCTATCGCGTACACGACAACCCCGACCCCGAGAAGATCGGCAACCTGTCGCTGATCGCGTCGCGGTTCGGCTACAAGCTGACCACCGAGGGGAGCACCCGCGAGATCAACAAGAGCGTAAACCGCCTTCTCCGCGACGTCAAGGGGAAAGGGGAGGAGAACATGCTCTCGATACTTGCCATAAGGTCGATGGCCAAGGCCGTCTACACCACCGAAAACATCGGCCACTACGGACTGGCCATGCCATATTACACTCACTTCACGTCGCCGATCAGACGTTACCCCGACATGCTGGTACACCGTCTTCTTGCCCGCTACGCCGACGGAGGCCGCAGTGCCGACCGGCTGAAACTCGAAGAGGAATGCCGCCATGACAGCGACATGGAGCAACTTGCCGCCAACGCCGAGCGCGCCTCGATACGCTACAAGCAGGTGGAGTTCATGAAAGACCGCCTCGGCGAGATATATGACGGAGTCATCTCGGGCGTGACCGAATGGGGCTTCTATGTGGAGCTTACGGAGAGCATGTGCGAGGGACTCGTGCCGATCCGCGACCTGGCCGACGACTATTACGACTTCGACGAGAAGAACTACTGTCTGATCGGACGCCGCCACGGAGTGCGCTACACACTCGGCGACCAGGTGAAAGTGCAGGTGGCACGCGCCGACCTCGACCGCAAGCAGCTCGACTTCGCCCTGATCGACGACAAAGGCAATCCCAACAGACCGCTCAAGCCCGTGTCGGAGCGCAAACCCGGCAAACGCCACGAGGCCCGCAAGCGCAACAAGAAAAAATAACCCTGATTATCAGACTTAAACTTTCAGGAATAGTTTTCCAGACTTAACCGAAAAACCTACGTAACGACAGTGAAAAAGACTCTACTGATGCTGGCGGGAGGGGCGATGGCCCTTTCCGCCGGTGCCGCGGAGAGAGATCTCTTCGTGCAGACCGACGCCTACAGATGGGTCGGCGACACAATCTATCAGAACGAATTCAAGGCATGGGCCGACAATCCCTGTCAGATCCGGAGCACATACAAAGGACGCCCCGGCTACTTCATGCCGATCGAACAGACATGGACGCGCCGCAACGACCTTTCGTCATATCCTGTTCTCAGGGGCGGCAACCTGCTCCATCAGGCCATCTACAACATGGGACTCGACGAGATGGTCAACGCCGTCGAACCCGACACGACACTCCGCACCGGCAAGGAGTGGGCCGGCGTGTGGACCCGCGACGTAAGCTACTCCATCATACTCTCCATGGCCGCTCTCCAGCCCGAAGCGTCGATGATCTCGCTGATGCGCAAAGTCAATCCGTCGGGACAGATTATACAGGACACCGGTTCAGGCGGCGCGTGGCCGATCTCGACCGACCGCATGATCTGGGTTGTAGCGGCCTACGAAATTTATAAGGTGACAGGTGACAAGGCATGGCTTGAGAAAGTCTATCCGATCGTCCTGCGCAGCATCGACAAAGATGACAAGACCATCATGAGCGAACGCGGACTTGTGAAAGGGGAGACCTCCTTCATAGACTGGCGCGAGCAGAGCTATCCGAAATGGATGCAGACCGCCGACATATCGCAGAGCGAGGCGATGGGCACCAACGTGCTCTATGCCGCCGCGCTTAAAGCAGTGTCGGAAATGGCCGCCGAACTCGGGCACAAGAAAGTGTCGGCCGAATATGCCGACCGTGCGGCCGAGCTTGCAGCGGCGATCGACCGCACGTTCTACATGCCCGACAAAGGCTATTACGGCATGTACACTTACGGTCGCGACAACATGACGCTCAATCCACGCGCCGAGACACTCGGCGAGGCACTCGCCATACTCTACGACATCGCCCCCGCCGACCGACAGAAAGAGATATCGCAGTCGAATCCGGTCACTCCGTTCGGTCCGGCGATATTCTATCCGCAGATCGCCGACATGCCGAGCTACCACAACAACGCCCTCTGGCCATTTGTCGGCAGTTACTGGACTCTGGCGCAGGCCAAGGCCGGCAACGAACCCGGAGTGGTGGAGGGAATCGGCTCGGTGTTCCGTCCGGCGGCCCTGTTCGCGACCAACAAAGAGAACTTCAACCTCGACAACGGCGACATATTCACCGAGCTCAACTCGTCGAACATGCTGTGGAGTCTGGCGGGCAATCTCGCCCTGACCCAGCAGGTGCTGATGGGCATACACTTCGAGAAAGATGGCCTGCGGATTGCGCCGTTCGTGCCCGAAGTGTTTGCCGCCGGGCGCACGCTCGACAACTTCCCCTACAGAGGCGCACGCATATCGGTGACCGTAAATGGATATGGCGACAAAGTCAAGTCGCTTAGACTCAACGGCAAGGAGTTTGATCCGACGAAGACAATACCGGCAAAGGCCCTCGCGAAAGGAGGCCGCATCGAAGTGACGATGAACAATGAGCCGATCGCTCCGATGACAATCAACCGCAGAGCCAACCTCAAGGCTCCCCTCACCCCCGTGGCGTGGATGGAGAGTACGACAGAGTTCCCCTCCGACGGCGTGACCCAGAACCTTCTGCGCTGGAATCCGATAGAATATATCGGCGGTTACATCGTGCTCAAAGACGGCAAGGAGGTGGCGCGCACACGCCAGACGCAATATGCCGCCACTACACCCGGCGAATGGCAGGTGATCGGCTATGCCGGCGACGGCACGCAGGGCTTCGCGTCCGAGCCGAGAAGCAACCGCCCTGTGACAGTGCTTGAGTTTGCCGGAGAGTCAGCAACGATGACCTCGCCCGAGATCTCCTATCGCCCTGACACAACGCCCGAGGGCTTCAGCGGCGCGGGCTTCGCGGAGACCGACCGCACCATGCCGTCGCGCGGCGTCACTCTTGATGTGGCCGAGGAGGGAGTCTATGCCGTCAGAGTCAGATATGCCAACGGCAACGGCCCGGTCAACACCGAGAACAAGGCGGCAGTCAGGACACTGAGCGTCGACGGCGTCAAGGCCGGCACACTCGTCATGCCGCAGCGCGGAGTAGCCAACTGGGATGACTGGGGAATGTCGAACGGTGTCCAGGTCAGTCTTGCGCCCGGACGGCATGAGCTTGTCATAGAGTATCTGCCTGAAGATGAGAATATGAACATCGCGACCAACCACGCCATAATGGACCGTGTGGAAGTGGTGAGAGTAAAATAATTTTGTAGATTCGGAAAAAAGTTGTAATTTTGCATCGGGTGAGTCCTGCACGACCAGCTCCCCGTGAATCCCCCAGGTCTTGACCGAAGCAAGGGTAACGGGTTGAGCGGTGCGATGCAGGTAGCTCGCCCACCTGCCTCTTTAGCTCAGTTGGCCAGAGCACGTGATTTGTAATCTCGGGGTCGTTGGTTCGAATCCGACAAGAGGCTCTGATGGAGGGCGTAGGCTTTCCGAGGATAGCAATACAATGTTTTTCATAATTTTGTTTTGGCGGTGTGTTTAGTGATAAGCATGCCGTTTTTTCATTTTTGTGGGAGTTGTGGGAGGATTGGGAGTTATGGGAAGCTTGGGAGGATTGGGAGTTATGGGAAGCTTGGGAGGATTGGGATTTTTGGGAATTTTGGGAGGATTGGGATTAGGAAATCTTTAATTTAAGGGATATGGTGATTCATAATGCTACTTTCATGATGGAGAGGGAGAGAGAAGGGGAGTTTATTGACTGGCTGCGCGGACTCGTGGCGGGCGAGGGGTTGTTTGCGGAGTCTCTGCGGGGGCGGCGTGTGCGGCTGTCGGCGATGCGTGAGGCCGGCGGTGTGGATTATCGTCAGGCGGAGGCGCAGAGTGTGGCGTTTCAGGTGGAATTCGATTCGATCGAAGAGGCCCGGAAATGGAGCCGCGAGGCGTTGCCTACAGTAGCGGCCCGCTTTGAAGAGCACTTCGGACCGCAGGCGATGGTGTTCACCTCGGTTTTCGAGGAAATATCTCTATAAATGACAAGTAATTATTAAACAAGTTTTTAGATCTGCGACCTGTCATCAGTCTCTCATGATTTATTTGTAATCTGTCACTCATTACTCATCATTTATACTTCATCAATCATCATTTATAATTTGTTGTGAAACGATACGAGAGGATAATCATGGGCATCGACCCCGGCACGAACGTGATGGGATACGGAGTGCTCGGCGTCAACGGCAAGCAGACCGAGGTGATAGTCTTGGGTGTTATCGAGCTGAGCCGGTTCGAGAGCCATTACAAGCGGCTGCACCGTATATTCGAGCGCGTCTCAGGGCTTGCCGCGCAGTATCTTCCCGACGAAGTGGCGCTTGAGGCTCCCTTTTTCGGCAAGAACGTGCAGTCGATGCTCAAACTCGGGCGTGCCCAGGGTGTGGCCATGGCCGCCGTGCTGTCGCGCGACATACCCGTGGCCGAATATGCCCCCCGCACCATCAAGATGGCTGTCACCGGCAACGGACAGGCATCGAAAGAACAGGTGGCCAACATGCTCCGTCACCTTCTTCATATGAAACAGGAAGACATGCCCCGGCTTCTCGACGCCACCGATGCCCTCGCCGTGGCGCTCACCCACTTTTATGAGACAGGAAAACCGGCTGTGGCAAAAGGTCCGAAATCATGGGCCGACTTCCTGTCGAAAAATCCCGACCGCATCGCTCCACATAGAGGACCCTCTAAAAAGCTGGATTAAAAGGTTAAAAATTTTCAATATTCAAAAATTATCCATATATTTGCGCGTTTAACCGAGTGATCTAAGGCAAAACCGTGTGAGAGTGCGTTTTCAAGAAAACGGAAAGCATCGCGGAGGCCTGCGCTCCACAATACATATAACCGGAAAAACATAGAATATATGGACAGATACGAGGAAGTGATAGCCAAGAGCAAAGTCACTACAGATGACGCGGCGGTCAAGGCTGCAGTAGCGAAAATTCTTGAGAAAACGAGCGAGAACGACAATAAGGAAGTCTATAAGTTTCTTCTCGGCAGCATAGATCTGACGACGCTGAGCACAGAAGACTCCGAAAAGAGCGTGGCCGCATTCACGCGTCGCGTCAACGATTTCGAGAATGACTGGCCGCAGTATCCCCACGTGGCGGCGATCTGCGTCTACAGCAACTTCGCCGAAGTCGTAGACAGCAATCTCGACGTAGAGGGGGTGGATGTGTGTGTGGTAGCCGCCGGCTTCCCCTCAAGCCAGACATTCCAGGCTGTCAAGGTGGCCGACGTAGCGCTCTCCAGAGAGGCCGGAGCCGACGAGATCGACGTGGTGATGAACGTCGGAATGTTTCTCGACGGCAACTACGAGGAGCTTTGCGACGAGCTGATCGAGCTTAAGCACACCGCCAAAGACGCGCGTCTGAAAGTAATACTTGAGACAGGCTGCCTCGGAACAGCCGAAAAGATACGCAACGCATCGCTTCTGGCCATGTACAGCGAGGCAGACTTCATCAAGACCTCGACCGGCAAGATCTACAGCGGCGCGTCGCTTGAGGCCGCCTATGTGATGTGTCAGTGCATCAAGGAATATCATGAGGCCACAGGCCGCAAGGTTGGCTTCAAGGCGGCCGGAGGCGTGCGCACCACAGCCGATGCCGTGGCCTACTACACGATCGTCAAGGAAGTGCTCGGCGATGGCTGGCTCAACGCCGACTGTTTCCGTCTGGGTGCAAGTTCGCTTGCCAACAACATACTGACATCACTCGAGGGCAGCGAAGTGAAATACTTCTGACCGCGGGTCAGCGCCACAGGCAGGTGTCCCGATGCGGACACCTGCCTGTCGGCAAAATATAATAGACAACAAGACAACCAAACCTTATAACAAACCTACAGATGAAAACCCGCAGACTTGCGGCGATGGCCGCGATTCTTGCCGCGCTGATCGGCATGCTTCCGGTCAATGCGCAAGAGAAAAAAGTGGCGATGTTCGGAGTGGCGTTCTACAATCTCGAGAACCTGTTCGACACGATCAACAACAATGGCAAATATGACTTCGAGTTCACTCCCAAGGGAGGGAACAAATGGGACAGTCGCAAATACTGGTCGAAAATCAACCGTCTCAGTTATGCGATCTCGCAGATGACGACCAAGACCACCCCCATCGGGCCGGCCGTGATCGGAGTGAGCGAGGTCGAGAACCTGTCGGTGCTTCAGGATCTTGTCAAGGCCGACGCCATCAAGGACTGGAATCTCCAGATAGTGCACCACGACTCGCCCGATGCCCGCGGCGTCGACGTGAGCCTTCTCTACAATCCGGATCTTTTCAGAGTGCTCAAAGTCGAGAACCACCGGCTTGAGATACCGGAACTTCCGAAATTCCGCACCCGCGACCAGATGTGTGTCATCGGCCTGATGGGCAATCGCCAGACCGGATATTCGCGCGTGGCCATCATCGTGAACCACTGGCCTTCGCGCCGCGGAGGCTCGGCAGAGAGCAGCTGGCTCCGCGAGGCGGCCGCCGCGCTCAACGCCCGGATCGCAGCCGATCTGCTGAAGCAGTATCCCGACATCGGCATCATCACAATGGGCGACCTCAACGACGATCCCAACAACAAGTCTGTGGCCGAGGTGCTCGGCGCAGTGCGTGACATAGAGAAGATCCAGCCCGGAGGATTCTACAATCCGTTCTGGGAGAAACTCGACAAAGGTATCGGCTCCTACATCTACCGGGGCGGCTGGGACCTGTTTGACCAGATCATAGTCAACAGCAACATCGTCGACGGCAAATGCGGACTCAGATTCTATGCCGCAGAAGTGCTCAACAAGCACTTCCTTCTTCAGGCAGATGGCCAGTACAAGGGCTATCCGCACCGCACATTCTCGGGCGGAGTATGGACCGACGGCTATTCCGACCACCTGCCGACCGAGATCTTCCTTGTCAAGGAGGTGGCCAACTGACAACAGCCGTCACACCGGCAAAAGACCTGCAGCCAACAAAAGAGAAAAACAACAATACAACAAGACAATGCGAATCAAACTAACACTGCTGACACTCTTGTGTCTGGTTCTTCCGTCGCTTGCAGGCACGGGGGTCAAGGGCACACTTGTCGATGCTCAGACCGGCAAGGCCGTGGCAGGCGCCAACATCCTGCTTCGCGACCAGGCCATCTTCGTGGTGAGCGGCCCTGACGGCGTGTTCACCATCAGCGACGCGGCTCCCGGAGCCGATGTCATAGAGATCATCGCCTCGGGCTATGAAGACTCCTGGGTCGACATCAGCCTCACCGACGGCATGATACGTAATCTGGGAGATATCAGGCTGACACCTGCGGGTTTCACCGCCTCGCGGCTTGACTCCGACAACTTTCTCTTCAACGAGGAAGACCTGATGGATGACGACGGAATCGGCCAGTCGATCGGAACGATCCAGGGCGCGACCGACGACATCTACTACCAGGCCGCCAACTTCGACTTCACGACAGTCAGATTCCGCCTGCGCGGTTACGACCAGAGCTGGCAGACAGGCTATGTCAACGGCTTCAACATGAACGACGCCATGCGCGGCCGCTTCAACTTCTCGATGTTCGGCGGCATGACGTCAAACGCGTTCCGCAACCGCACCACCGAGATCGGACAGGCAGCCGCGCCCTACGGCTACGGTTCGATCGGCGGCTCCAACAACGTCACCACCTATGCGTCGGAATACGCACCCGGCTGGCGCGGAGGACTGTCATACACCAACTCAAGCTACATGCTCCGCGCCATGCTCCAGTATTCGACCGGCGTGACCAAGAACGGCTGGGCCTTCTCGGCGTCGATCATCGGCCGCTACGCTCCGGAGGGAGTGATCGAGGGAACGTTCTACAACTCGTTCGGCTACAGCCTCTCGCTCCAGAAGATATTCAACGACCGCCACTCGCTCAACATATCGACCTGGGGAGCACCGACCCAGCGCGCCACCAACGCAGCCGCCACACAGCAGGCCTACGATCTGGCCGGCTCGAATCTCTACAACCCCTCGTGGGGCTATCTCAACGGCGAGAAGAAATCGTCGCGCATCATCGAGTCGTTCGACCCGTCAGTTCTTGTCAACTGGATCTGGAAGCCTCAGATGGGCACACGGCTCAACACCGGACTCGGCTTCCGGTCGAGCAACTACAGCTCGTCGGCACTCAACTGGTACCAGGCCCCCGACCCCCGTCCGGACTACTACCGCAACCTGCCGTATTACTTCCATCCGACCGCCGATCCGCTGGTATATCCCGATCTCTACGAAGACCAGATGAACCAGATGGACTATGTGGCCGAATGGTGGGGCGGCGACAAGTCGCACCGCCAGCTTGACTGGAACGCCATGTACCAGGCGAACCTTCTCAACCGCGACCAGTTCGATCGCGATCCCTCGCTTCTCGGACAGTCGACCTACATTCTTGAAGACCGTCATTCGGACTTCAACGCCTATATGCTCAACTCCTATCTCGACCACCGTCTTAACGACCACCTGACGCTTCAGGCCGGAGTGGGCTACACATTTACCGACGCGCACTACTACAAGACCATCCGCGATCTGCTGGGAGGCGAGTTCTGGCGCGACGTCGACAACTTCTCCGAGCGTGACTTCGCGGGCAATGTCGACATAATGCAGAATAACATTCTCAATCCCGACCGTCGTGTCGGCAAAGGTGACGTGTTCGGCTACGACTATCACATCTACAACCACAACGCCCACCTCTGGTATCAGAACCAGCTTGTGACCGACCACTGGAACGTGGACTGGGCTGCAGAAGGCTCGCTGACCTCCTTCCAGCGTGACGGCCGGATGATGAACGGCCGCGCCGAGGGCCAGTTCGGCTGGATCGACCAGAGCGGCAACCATGTGGCCGGCACACGCGATGCCGAAGGCAACATCGTCTACGACAGCAACTGGACTCCGGTTGTCCGCTCATACGGCAAGGGAGAGACCCACACATTCGTAAACGGCTCGATCAAGGCAGGCGCCACTTACAAGCTCAACGGACGCAACTACTTCACCGCCCATGTCGGAGCCGGCACACGCGCCCCGATGCCCAACGACGCATATGTGTCGCCCCGCACGAAAGACACCGCGGTGCCCGATCTGAAATCAGAGAAATACTTCTCGGCCGATCTGAGCTACACGTGGAACTACCATAACTTCCGCGGATCACTCACCGGATACTACACCCGCATGTGGGACGGTCTGAAGCGCACCGCGTTCTACGACTACGACCTCAGCTCGTTTGTCAACTACGCCATGAGCGGAGTCGAGAGCGAATACAAGGGCATCGAGCTCGGCATGGAATACAAGATCCTCAGCAACCTGAGTGTGTCGGCAGCCGGAACGATCGCCAAATACCAGTACAAGAACAATCCTCTCGGCACCCGCAGCTATGAGAACGGCATGGCCGACGACGTTACACGCCGCACATATCTGAAGAACTACTACATCGGCGGCACACCGCAGCAGGCAGTGTCGTTCGCTGTCAACTAC
This sequence comes from uncultured Muribaculaceae bacterium, assembly GCA_947176745.1. Taxonomy (GTDB): domain Bacteria; phylum Bacteroidota; class Bacteroidia; order Bacteroidales; family Muribaculaceae; genus Lepagella. Next base: position 3,478 of record CAMWRV010000008.1, on the reverse strand, counting down.
AACATCAGCCAGTGGTTCTTCGAGGTCAACGCCCAGTGGTTCGGCGACGCCTACTTCGAGCTGGCGCCGACACGTCACGAGGAGATGGAAGGACTCTGGAAGTTCTGTACGACCGAAGAGGAATACATGGCACGCCGCGCCGAGATCACCCGTCAGGACAAACTCAACTCCGAGTGGGTGATGAACCTGTCGGTCGGCAAGATCATCTACACCAAATTCGGATCGCTCAACTTCAACCTCAGCGTCAACAACCTTCTTGACAACCGCAACATCCAGACCGGCGGATGGCAGGAAAGCAAGTTCGACTATACGAACTATGATGTCAACAAGTTCGGAAACAAGATATGGTATGCCCAGGGCATACGTGTCTACTTCAACGTCGGCATTCGCTTCTGACGCCGGCCGCACACTGATCCTGAACTTATAAAGGAATTCAAAAAACAGAAAAGATGATCAAATCAGTAAAATATGTCTGGATGGCTGCAGCGCTTGCAGGAGCAGCGCTCGCGTCATGCAGCGACGACTTCGCCGAGCCTCCCGTGGTGCTTCCGGAGGCCGGACTCGGCACAGGCGCGTGGGACAATCCGTTCACATCGGCACAGGCGCGTCTTGGCTCGGTCAACTATCAGATGAATCCCGCCTGGGTCAAAGGCTATATAGTCGGAGTGATCGACACCGAAAAATCGACTGTGCTCAACGCCAACTCCGGCGATTTCGAGGCTCCCTTCACCACAGAGACCAACATGCTGATCGCCGACGACTACCGTCCGTTCGAGCGTCTGACTGAACTTTCGGAAGCAGGCGACACTCCGGCCTACGAGGCGCTCCGCGACTCGCTTCTTGAAGTGGTGGCCACAGTGCAGCTCCCCTCCAACATGCGCAACGATCTCGGACTCGTGTCGAATCCAGCAGCCCTCTACAAGGAGGTCTGCATCCAGGGAACCACAGGTCAGACCTACTGCGGCGAATACGGAGTCCGCTCGCTTGTGGCGTGGAACTGGGGCCCTGATGGCACAGAGCCGGCTCCTGCGAAGGAAGTGGATCCTGTCGGCAAGTTCTATCAGAACTTCACCGCAGCCACGACCATCGACGCTCTCGCCACACAGGGCTGGCGCAACGAGCCGACCGAAGGCAATCTGTCGGGATGGCAGGTGGTCGTGACAGACGACAACAACTATATCGCCACCGACGCCTTCCTCGGTTTCGAGGGAGGAGGCCCCTACGAGCACTGGCTCGTCACTCCCCCCGTAGACCTTGAGTCGCTGCCCGAGAAGACACTCGAATTCGAGAGCTCGGCCGCCAATCCGGCATCAGGCAGTTCGATCGAGGTGTACGTCATGACAACGTCAGATCCGGCCACTGCAGAGTGCAATCTTCTTGACGCCACATTCGCCGAGGCTCCGGCGCGCGGCTACAGCGCATGGACGGGCTCGGGCAAGATCAGCCTCGAAGCTTTCTCCGGAGTCGTGTATATCGGCTGGAGATACCGTGCAGAGCGCGGCGGCTACGGCAATTCGGTGACATACTGCCTCGACAACATCAATGTGGGCAGCTGCGCAGAACCCGCAGACTGGACCAAGGCTTCGGAATTCTACACGTCGCTCGGAGCCAACGACGCCGGCGGCGCCGACGGCTGGACCTACGACAATGTGCTTCTCACCGGCGGTATAAGCCGCGTATGGCAGTGGAAAGAATACAACGGCGGCTATTACCTCAACGGCTCGGCGTTCTACAACAGCCGCAACAACCCGGCGCTCTCCTACGCCTACTCCTCGCCGGTAGACCTTAGCGAATACAAGAACGTCGGACTCAGCTTCGATCACGCCGCGAGCTTCCAGACCACCATCACACGACTCGGCAAGGTAGTGGTGCGCGAGGCCGGCGACACCGAATGGACAGAGTTCGCTATCCCCGCATGGCCTGTATCGGGCAAGTGGGTGTTCTCTACAAGCGGCATCATCGACATCTCCGACTTTGCAGGCAAGACAGTCGAACTCGGGTTCAAATACGAGTCAGACGAGAGCGGCGCCGACACATGGGAGATCCGTTCGCTGAGCCTGATAGGAATAAAATAACAGGTACAAAAACAATAGAACAATGAGAAAACCAATATACGCGTGTCTTGCCGCGCTTGCGGGTCTTGTCTTCGGCGGATGCCAGGCCGACATGGACACTCCGGAGCTTGAGATTCCCACGTCGGCACTGGAGGCAAACATGACAATACTCGACCTCAAGACCGCTTATGAGGGACAGTCGGTGCCCGTGGGCTATCTGCCCGGCACCGAGACCTACGATGCCGACGGCAACGTCACCGGCGGCGAGCATGTGATAATCAAAGGCCGCGTCATATCGAGCGACGCAAGCGGCAATATCTACAAATCGCTCGTGCTTCAGGACGAGACCGCGGCACTCGCGTTCTCGCTCAACCAGTCGAGCATGTATGTAGACTATCGTCTCGGACAGGAAGTGCTTGTCGACATGACAGGCCTCAACATCGGCTACTACCGCGGCCTTCAGCAGGTGGGCGCACCCGGCGAGCCCTACAGCGGCGAGCCTCAGCTCGGCTTCATGGCCTACGACTACTGGCTGGCGCACTCCGAGCGCAACGGTCTTCCCGATCCTGACTGCGCGTACATCCGTTACGGCAAAGACGATGTCCCGGCCGACAAGATGCACTGCTTTGTCTTCAACTCGTTCGACGAGGTGAACAGCCTTCTTCTGACCAGCATGCAGAGCCAGCTTGTCGAGTTCCGCAACGTTCGTTTCGAAGGCGCGGGCGAGCTCAACTACTCCGACTATCAGGAGAGTGCCAACCGCACGCTGATCGACGTCAACAACCAGACGCTGACCGTGCGCAACTCCGGGTATTCGAACTTCTACAACAACATTCTTCCCGAAGGCACAGGCCGTGTGCGCGGCATTCTGTCATACTACGGCGACGCGTGGCAGCTCGTGCTCCGCGACCTTGCCGACGTGCAGATCACCGAAGATGGCGCCAAAGACCGTCCCTACACGGTCGGCCAGGCTCTCAACCCCGAGAACCAGGGCATGTCGGGCTGGGTGACCGGCTACATCGTCGGCTCGATCAAAGCCGGAGTAAGCACCGTCACATCCAATGCCGACGCGATATTCGGCAGCGATGCCGAGATGGACAACAACCTGCTGATCGCTTCCGATCCTGACGAGAAGGATGTGTTCAACTGCGTGGTTGTCGAGCTGCCGCAGAACAGCGTGTTCCGTTATTACGGCAACCTTGCCGACAATCCGGAAGTCTACCGCCGCCGCATAGAGGTGAACGGCACGATCGGCGAATATGTCGGCATGACAGCGATCGTCGACAACGCCGGCACCAAAGATTCGTTCGAGATCGAGGGTGTGGAGCCCGGCTCATCGACAGGCGACACACCGCGTCCCTCCGGCTCAGGCACAGAAGCCGACCCCTACAACGTAAGCTACGTAATGGAGTCGACCGCCGACC